>QHZK01000006.1:521-15887 GCA_003224635.1 Acidobacteriota bacterium
CGGGGGCTGCGGTTGGGAAGCGCGTTGCCGTGTGCATGGGCTGAATTCCCATCTGAGGTGTGACATGAGTACGCTGCTTCAGGACCTTCGTTACGGCTTACGCATGCTGGCCAAGAATCCCGGCTTCACGGCCGTGGTGGTGCTGTCTCTGGCGCTCGGTGTCGGAGCCAATACGACCATCTTCAGTTTCGTGAACGCTCTGCTGTTTCGCCCTCCGGGTGTGGAAGCTTCCGGGCGGTTGCTCGAGTTGTGGCAACGGAACACGAAAGGATCGGGGCTTGAGGAGTACACGCCGCTGTCCTACCCCGGCTATGTCTACTATCGCGGCCACAACCAAGTCTTCTCGGGCCTGCTGGCCTTTGACGGTGAAATGCGGCCCGTCAGCGGCACAACGAAGCACGAAACATGGGCTCGAGCTAGCGATAGACTGAGAAGTGACCGCGAGCGAGCGAAGGTCGTTTCATTCTGGCGCGAAAGAGCCCGAGTATGAATATGACCAGGACGCGGAGAGGCACAACGAAATGTTGCCTGCGCCGAAGGGTGGAGAGCACGAGAAGGAATTTCTCAGTTTACAAGCGTCCCTCGCTCGGCGGCGGGGAGGTTCCAGATGGAGGTCGTACATCAGTGTTGCTGTGGAGTGGACGTGCACAAAGGAAGCGTGACGGCGTGTGTGGTGTGGGCACAGGAGAGTGGAAGAAGCAGCGTGAGGGGCGCAGTTACGGGACGTTTACCCGCGACTGCCGGAGCTGACGGATTGGTTGCGAGCCTGCGGGGTGACGCACATCGCTATGGAGTCGACGGGAGGTGTACTGGAAGCCGGTGTGGCACGTTCTGGAGGGCAGTTTGAACTGCTGCTGGTGAACGCGCAACACGTGAAGGGGATCCCTGGGCGGAAGACCGACCGGGGGGACAGCGCCTGGCTCGCCGAGTTATTGCAACACGGGTTGCTGAAGAGCAGTTTCGTGCCGCCCCCGGCGATTCGCGAGCTACGCGACTTGAAGCGCTACCGGGTGAATTTAGCTCAGGAGTGCAACCGGATCGCGAATCGGATTCAGAAGGTGCTGGAGGACGCGAGCGTGAAGCTGGCCTCGGTGGCCACCGATCTTCTGGGCGCCTCCGGTCGGGCGATGCTGAAGGCTCTGATCGGCGGTGAGCAGGATATGGAGAAACTGGCGAAGATATCGCACGGGCGGTTGCACCGAAGATTCCTCAGTTAAAGCAAGCGCTGGAAGGCCGGGTCAGCGATCACCATCGGTTTCTGCTCAAGGAGTTGCTGGACCATCTGGAGTTCATCGCAGCAGCCGTGGAGCCCAAGGCGTGTGTCAAGTGATTTGTTACCCACAAAACAAGGGCAAGAATATTCTTGCATTAGTTGGCCTACAAAGCGATCTCTCGAACCCCTCGCAGTCGCCTGACGGGAAATTTTCAAGGGAGCAGCTTGAACATCACCTTCTAACCTCCACCGGTTGAACCAGGGCACGCCTGTTGCCTTACAATTTTGCGAGTACAAAATCGGTACAACTTGAGCGTTCCGAGCGTGCTTTTCAGTAACTTACCGTTGCCAACCGTGCCGCAAAATCAATGAGATACCCTAATTCCATTCTTCTGTTAACCGAAGGGTTCCAGGTTCGAGTCCTGGCCGAGGAGCCAATCTTTTCAACGGCTTGCAGCCAAAACTCAAAACCAGCGAGTAAAAGTTGGTACAAGCTATTTGCTCCCTTTTTCCCAGCATACACCCTTCACTGTGTAGCGAAGCTGCGAGGGGTAAGCCACAGAATCCTTCGTGTCTGGTTTCAAAAGGGTTTGTTCGGCGAACCGGCCAATCGGGCCACGTGGTTCATAAGTATGCCAACGAGGCCCCGGGGTTAACCAGGTGACATACCTCCGGGTTTTCGCCGCGCCTGACCCTACCGAGCCATCAGTTGCTGGCGGAAAGCGCAGAGGCTCGCGGGGAGGACGCCAAAGCGATCATGCCCATCCTTTGTTGTAAGCCGTAGCGCGGTGAGCTACTCACACCTCAACGCCACCATGGGATCGACCTTCGTGGCTCGCCGCGCAGGGATGTAGCTGGCCGCGAGCGCCACAGCCGTCAGAATCAACGAGACGACTGTAAATGTCAGCGGGTCGCTCGGCTTCACGCGATAGAGCAGACTCGACAAGAAGCGTGTGAGGCTAAGCGCACCGATGATGCCGATGGCCACGCCGGTCAGCGTCCGTCAGTTTGAATCCCTAGCCGACGACCATCCTGAGAACATCACGCTTCTGCGCGCCGAGTGCGATGCGGATACCGATCCCATGTGTCCGCGTCGACGAGGGAGTACTGGATGAGCCCAAAGATCCCGATGGCGGCCATCAGGAGCGCAACTACGGAGAACCCGATCAGGAGCGAGGTCTGGAAGCGACGCTGCCCAAGTAAGGCTCCAAGCTGGCGATCAAGAGTTGCTACGCGCTTGAATTGTCCCCACCATTTTCAAAGGGTCGCCTCTGGAGGTTCGGACGAGAAGGGTGGCGAGCCGGGAAGGATCCTGCGCCAGCGGCTCAAACATCTGCGGGCTCGGTTCGTTCTCCAGTCCCCGGCGGTGCATGTCGCCCACGACTCCGACGACTGTAAACCACACACTGCTGGAACCCCCAGAGCCGAGTTTGAATCTCCTGCCCACCGGACCGAGCCCGGCCACAAGCGGCGAGCCATCGCACTGTTGATGCCATCGCACTGTTGATGATTGCTACCCGCGGGCCGCGGTCGGCAGATTCGGACTCTCAGAGCTCGGGTCCGGTCCGCATGGCACCGCATAGCACCGGGTCAAAACCTGAGGCTTGTCTGCTCAGGAACCGCCAGAGAAATTCGAAGCCTATTTGGAGTCCCACAAGCTATGTGCCTGGCATGCAAATGAATGGCGCCTGTCCTACATGCGCTAAGACGTGAAGAATCGGAGGATTCCTGAAAAATGGACATAGGTGTTGGCATAAGGTTGACTCAGTCGATCTAGCACCTCGGTGCCATCTCTTATGGAACCTGCGTTCTATTGTCAGGCCCGTGGCTTCAATATACCCTCGTTGCGAGCAGGGTTGTAGGAGGAGAGTCATCCGTACCGTCGAGATCGAGCGCTTTCCTGGACGAGTCGGGGCTCTTAGATAAGAACTAACAAGAAAGTTCCTTCCCAGACCACATATCTAAACCTTTCCTTTGCCCCCAAGGCTCGGTCCCGTCGGTACTCAATTTCGTTCGCGAAGCTGAGACAGAATTCCTTCATTCCTCCATTAGGCGCGGTCGTAACCCGCCCGACCCACCTTAAATCGGTACGAGGGAAGTGTATTCAGCGCGACATGTGAGCGTGGAGGACTGCATGACATTTGAGCGCTTCACTGCGGCGTATCGGCGCGTCTCGAGACCGGGAATATTATTTCCTGATCTCGCTTTGGGACTGCTGATGATGTGGATCCTAGTGAGTGGCGGAAGCCCGCGGTACGGCACTGGGCAGGCTCTCCGAGCCTCGCGGCAGCCCGCACCCGGCAAGCCGCAGAAACCCGACGGCGCTTCACTGCTCAAGCCCGATCCGAACGCGGAAGCCCGGTTGGCGGAGGCTTACGGTATTCTGCCTTTGAGCTTCGAGGCCAACCGGGGTCAGGCGGACCGCAAGGTGAACTTTCTCGCTCGTGGCCGCACTTATACGTTGTTCTTGACGCCCAACGAGGCGGTGCTGTCTTTCAGGGATGTTGCGAGGGCAGCGCGTGGCGCTCGAAATTTGCGGCAGACTCCGACGCAAGTCACTGGACGATCCTCCCAAGACCATGCCGACGCAGCCCACGACCATGCCCCAGTCGTGGTGCGCATGAAGTTGGCGGGCGCCAATCCGGCGCCGGAAGCTTCCGCGCTGGACCCACTGCCAGGCACTGCGAACTACTTCATCGGCAACGATCCTAAGAACTGGCGCACCAGGATTCCCACGTACGGCAGGGTGCTCTATAAGAACGTCTACCCCGGCACCGACCTGGCCTATTACGGCAACCAGGGTCACCTGGAGTACGACTTCGTGCTCAAACCCGGAGCCGCCGCGAAGGCCATTCGCCTCAACTTTGAAGGCGGGAACGTCCTGAAACTGGACGCCCAAGGTAACCTTGCGCTCGGGGGGGCAGGCAACGGCGTCCGCTTCGAAAAGCCCCGGGTCTACCAGGAGATCGACGGCAAGAAGCACCGAGTCTCTGGTCGATATGTCCTTCAAGGGCCACGTCAGGTGGGATTTGAGGTCGCCTCCTACGATATCAGCCGTCCGCTCATCATCGACCCGAGCTTGAGCTACTCCACTTATCTTGGCTCGACTAACTTCGACCAAGCGAACGGAATTGCTGTGGACGCCTCCGGCAACGCGTACGTCGCTGGATTTACCCGCTCGAGCGCTTTTCCGACGTCAGCAGGCGCTTTCGACACCACCTACGGTAGCGCCTTCGACGGCTTCGTGTCGAAGTTGAGCCCCACAGGTTCGCTCGTTTACTCCACTTACATAGGGGGCGGCAGCACGGATCACGTAGAGGCCGTTGCCGTTGATGCCCACGGCAGCGCCTACGTGACCGGCCAGACGCTTTCGAGCAGCTTCCCCACCACGGCAGGAGCCCCGCAGCCCAGTTACAAGGGCTCTGGCGATGCCTTTGTGGCCAGATTGAGCGCGGACGGCTCCTCGCTTGTCTATTCCACGTACCTCGGCGGCAGGGGAATCGACGAGGGTCGCGGAATCGCCGTCGACCTTTCAGGCAACGCTTACGTAACCGGCAAGACGTACTCGACGGACCTTCTGAGTGTCAATGCGCTCCAGAGTGCCAACAAAGGGAATGGGGACGCGTTCGTAGCGGAGCTCAATTCGAGCGGATCTCTCGTCTACTCCACCTACTTAGGGGGCGGCGGCTCCGATCAGGCCAACAGCATCGCGGTTGATTTGGCTGGCAACGCCTACGTCACAGGCGCCACTAACTCGTCTGACTTCGCCGTGGCGAACGCCCCCCAGGGCGCGTGTAAGAGTTGTCCTAACGTCAACGATGCCTTTGTGGCGGAGATCAGCGCTGGCGGCTCCGGTCTCGTCTACTCCACGTATCTCGGTGGCGGCGGCGACGACCAAGGAATGGCCGTTGCCGTGGACCTCGCTGGCAACGCCTATGTGACTGGCTCGACTCTGTCCACGGACTTCCCCACCACGTCCGGCGCCTACCAGACCTCCTTGCTCGGCGGGAGCAGCGCCTTCGTGACCAAGGTGAACCGCAACGGCTCTTCGCTCGGCTACTCTACCTATCTGGGAGGCAACAACTACACTTACGGTCAGGGCATTGCTTTGCTCGCTGGAATTGCCTATGTGACAGGGACGACTAACGCGACCACCTTCCCGGCGGTGAACGCCATCCAGTCGAGCCGGGCCGGGTTACCCGATGCCTTTCTGACAGAGCTTAACGCCACGGGATCGTCGCTTTATTTCTCCACGTATCTCGGCGGGAGCAGTTTCGATGAGGCTAACGCCGTCGCCCTGGACCCTTTAGCCAACGCTTATCTGGCCGGGGACACTAAGTCCACCAACTTTCCCTCGCAAAACGCATTCCAAGGCGCCTTTGGCGGCGGTGACGCCGACGCCTTCATCGCCAAGGCGCTGTTCCCGACCACGGTGAGCTCGGCCCCCAATTCTCTTAACTTTGACCAACAGACGGTCGGCACAACCAGCAGTCCCCAGGCGGTGACCCTGTCCAACACCGGGACGGCTCCGTTGGGGATCACAACGATCAGTTTCACCGGTCCGAACACCAGCGAGTACGCGCAGACTAATAGCTGTCAACCGGCTGTGGCGCCGGAAGCGAGTTGCACCATCAATGTGACCTTTAGTCCGACGTCGAGCGGCAGTCAAAGCGCTCAATTGCAGATTAGCGATAATGCGAGCGGCAGCCCTCAAAGCGTCGGCCTCAGCGGCAACGGCGTCGCGTCTGGGGTCAGCGTCTCGCCAGCTTCCCTAGCGTTCGGCAACCAGCAGGTCGGGACCACCTCCGCTCCCCAGGCGGTAACTTTTTCCAACACGAGCAATGGAACGGTGAGCATCAACAGCATTGCATTCTCGGGAGGCGCCAGCGGGGATTTCGCCGAGGCCAACAACTGTGGTGGCTCGGTCGCTGCCGGGTCGAGCTGCACCATCAATGTGACCTTCACTCCCAGCGCGACAGGTACCCGAAGCTCGCAGCTCGCCATCACCGATAACGCGAGCGGAAGCCCTCAGCAAGTGAGCGTCAGCGGCACGGGGACCGCGCCAGGTGTCCAGCTAAGCCCGACCAGCCTGAACTTCGGCAACCAAGCGGTGAATACCACCGGCGCGCCTCAGGCCGTGACCCTCACCAACAGCGGCAGTTCGGCGCTGACCATCAGCAGCATCTCGATCACGGGGACCAACAGCGGCGACTTCGCCCAGACCAACAACTGCCCCTTGAGTCCCTCGACCCTGGCGGCGAGCACGAGCTGCACGATCAACGTGACGTTTACGCCCACGGCGACGGGGGCGCGCAGCGGGACGCTCAGCGTGGCGGACAATGCGGCGGGGAGCCCGCAGACGGCCAGTCTGACGGGCACGGGGACGGCGCCCAGCGTGAGCCTCTCGCCGGCTTCGGTCTCCTTCGGGAGCCAGGCGGTGAACACCACCAGCGCCGCTCAGGCCGTGACCCTCACCAACAGCGGCGGCTCGGCGCTGACCATCAGCAGCATCTCGATCACGGGGACCAACAGCGGCGACTTCGCCCAGACCAACAACTGCCCCTTGAGTCCCTCGACCCTGGCGGCGAGCACGAGCTGCACGATCAACGTGACGTTTACGCCCACGGCGACGGGAGCGCGCAGCGGGACGCTCAGCGTCGCCGATAATGCCGCTGGCAGCCCCCAGACCGCGAGCCTGAGCGGTACCGGAGTCATCCCAACCGGCTCCGGTCTAGCTGTCGTGCAGGTTCAAAATAACATCGACAGCAACGCTGCCAACTTTTACGCCTCATTTCCCGTGAACATTACGACCAACCCCGGCCATCTCCTGGTCGCCTTCGTTCGGGAATCGTCCAACGGCACGGACAACTTCACCGTGACAGACTCCGCCGGTCAAACCTGGACGCAGACCTCCAGCGGCTACGAGAACGAAAGCAGCGCCGGCCCGCGCAGCGGCATGTTCTATGTGGCCAATTCGGCCGCCGTGACCAGCGTGACGGCGAGATACACCACCTCCGGGGGTGTGATCAAGCCGGGCATTATGGTGATGGAAATCTCCGGCGCGGCGATTTCGGCCGTGGCGGACGGCTCGGTAAACAACGCGAGCGGGGCCTCGGTCCACGCTTCCTCCAGTGGCAGTCTGACCACCACGAATGCCAACGACATTCTGATCTTCGCCACCGAGACCGGAACGAATGAGACAGGCTGGACAGCGGGGGCTGGCTACACGATTCCGAGCAACAACCTGGCGACCGGCGCCAACGGATCCAATCTTCGCATGGCGATGCAGTACGCCGTTGCGGCATCCGCTTTGGCCAATACAACGACCACGACGAACTATTTGAACACGAGCTGGAACAGCAATGTGTTTGCGGCGTTTAAGGCAGCGCCATGAGGCTGGCGTCTCCCTGGCCTCCGCAACTTGAAGGGAAGGTGAGTCAAATGAACAAAACATTGGAGCAGACGTTAAAGAGCATCTTGTGGTTCGCGTCGGCTCTGGCCGTACTCGTCGCCGCCTTGTGCTGGCCGCGTGGAAATGTGAGATCGCAGACCACGGATGTGGTCCTGATTGGGGCCGGCGACATCGCGGACGGACTCGGCTTCAACCTGTCGGGCGCCTTTGCCACGGCGGCGCTCCTCGATGCCAACCCCGCGGCTACCGTGTTTGCCGACGGCGACCACGCTTACGGTCACGCGACGGACGGCGACTTCGCGAGGTCCTACGACCCCACGTGGGGGCGCGCCAAGCTTCGCACCATTCCCGTCATCGGCCGCCACGACTACGATAGCTTGAACGCCGGCGGGTACTTCAATTACTTTGGCCCGGCGGCGGGAGACCCGACGAAGGGCTACTACAGCATCGATCTGGGAGCCTGGCACATCGTCGCTCTCAACAGTGAATGCTCGTACGTGCCGGGTGGCTGCGGGGTTGGCTCGCCCCAGGAGACGTGGCTGCGCAACGATCTGGCCTCTCACACCCAGGCCTGCACGCTGGCCCTGTTTCATGAGCCGCTCTACACCTCTTCGTCACAAATCACTCCCAACGCTGCTGTACAGCCGCTCTGGCAGGACCTCTACAACAACAACGCTGACCTGATCGTGAACAGCCACGCCCACAACTACGAGCGCTTCGCGCCTCAGGACGCGAACGCTCACCTGGACACGGCCAGAGGCATCGTCGAGATCATCGCGGGTACGGGCGGGGAAGGTCATTTCCCCTTCAACGCCAGCATCGCTCCCAACAGCTTGGTCCGCAACGCGGACACTTTTGGCGTACTTCAACTGACTCTGCACGAGTCCAGCTTCGACTGGCAATTCATTCCCGTTGCGGGCAAGACGTTCGCCGATTCCGGCACGCAGGGCTGTCACTGACACTGAGGCTGATCGCCCGTAGCGCCGGGCTTCGGCCCGGCACCTGCCCACTAGGTCCCGGCCCCTTGATGCTTCCCCGATCCTGCGCCAGTCCCCGTGCCTTCGGGCACCGGCTGATGGTGACCGAGCGCAGGGTCGCCCCAGGCTCCTACTGCCGCCCATTGCTCCGCTTCAGAACAGAGCCCGAACGATGTAAACAGCTTGTTTTCACGATGTTGTCAATTTTGCTTGACAACGTGACACTCAAGATTAATTATAGCATCTAACTAATATGTTGGAGGCGCAGAGGCCAAAGCCGTAACCCTTCGGAAGACTAGAGGGCTGGCTGTAACTAACGGAAGGAGGGCACAGAAAACCAATGGGCAAGATTATTGGAATCGATCTGGGAACCACAAACTCGGTGGTAGCCGTGATGGAAGGTGGCGAGCCGACCGTGATCCAGAACCCGGAAGGGACGCGCACCACGCCGTCAGTCGTGGCTTTCACCAAGACCGGCGAACGGCTGGTCGGCCAAGTGGCAAAGCGGCAGGCGATCACCAATCCGGAGAACACCGTTTATTCGATCAAACGCTTCATGGGCAGGCGCTTCGACGAAGTGCAGAACGAGATCAAGACGGTCCCTTACAAGGTGGTAGCGGCCTCCAACGGCGACGTGCGCGTGGTGGCTCAAGGGAAGGAGTATTCGCCGCCCGAAATCTCCGCCATGATCTTGCAGAAGATGAAGGATGCGGCGGAGCAGCACCTGGGCGAAAAGGTCACTCAGGCGGTGATCACCGTACCCGCGTATTTCAACGACAGCCAGCGCCAGGCGACCAAGGACGCCGGGAGGATTGCCGGGCTCGAGGTGCTCCGCATCGTCAACGAGCCCACTGCAGCCGCGCTGGCCTACGGGCTCGACAAGAAAAAGGACGAGACGATCGCCGTCTACGACTTTGGCGGCGGTACGTTTGACATCTCCATCCTCGAGGTGGGCGAAGGCGTCGTGGAAGTCAAGTCCACCAACGGGGACACACACCTGGGCGGCGATGACATCGACAAACGCGTCATCGATTGGATTGTCGAGGAATTCCGCAAGGACCAGGGCATCGATCTCTCGAAGGACCGCATGGCCTTGCAGCGCCTCAAGGAAGCGGCGGAGAAGGCCAAGATGGAGCTCTCGACCGTGCTCGAGACCGACGTCAACCTTCCCTTCATCACGGCAGACGCTTCGGGACCCAAGCACCTGAACCTGAAGCTCACTCGGGCGCGCTTCGAGCAGATGTGCGAAGACATCTTCCAGCGCTCCGTCAAGCCGGTGAAGCAGGCGCTTCAGGACGCGGGGATGACACCGGACAAGATTGACGAAGTAGTCCTCGTGGGCGGCTCGACCCGCATTCCGCGCATCCAGCAGATCGTGCGCGACCTCTTCCAGGGGAAGGAACCGCACAAGGGCGTGAACCCGGATGAAGTCGTGGCGGTGGGCGCGGCGGTCCAGGCGGGCGTCCTGGGCGGAGAAGTCAAGGACCTGTTGCTGCTGGACGTGACGCCGCTGACCCTGGGTGTTGAAACTCTCGGTGGCGTCATGACCACGCTGATCCAGCGGAACACCACGATTCCCACTCGTAAGAGCGAGGTCTTCTCGACCGCTGCCGACAATCAGACTTCGGTTGAAATCCACGTACTGCAGGGCGAGCGGCCGATGGCCAAAGACAACCGCACGCTGGGCAAGTTCCACCTGGTGGGCATTCCGTCCGCCCCGCGGGGCGTGCCGCAGATCGAGGTCACTTTCGACATCGACGCCAACGGCATTCTGAACGTCTCTGCTAAAGACCTCGGCACCGGCAGGGAGCAGAAGATCACCATCACTTCCTCGAGCGGCCTCAGCAAGGAAGACGTGGAGCGCATGACCAAGGAAGGCGAACTCCACGCCGAAGAGGACCGCCGTTACAAGGAAGAGGTGGAAGTCAAGAACCACGCCGACGCCATGGTCTACTCGACCGAAAAGATGCTCAAGGAACACCGCGACAAGATCAGCGATGCCGACGCCAAGAACATCGAGTCGGCGATCGCGGAGGCGAAGCAAGCGATCCAGGGAAGCGACACGTCGAAGATCACCGCAGCGGTCGATCGCCTGACGCAGGCCTCGCACAAGCTGGCCGAGGCCATGTACCGGGGCGCGGGCGCGACAGGCGCAACGCCGACACCGGGCGGCTCCGCAGGTTCCGCCGGACCTACCGACGGAGGCGCCGCCGGCAGGGGTAAGGGCGCAAGCGAGGTGATCGACGCGGAAGTGGTGGACGCGGACGATAAGAAGAAAAACTGAAGAGGGTCCCGTAGGGGAGGGCCCTCACGGCCCTCCCAGAGAAGTGGCAAGTGACCAGTGGCAAGTGGCAAGTGCGAGCAAGGAGAAATTTGTGGAACAACGAACTCAGGTCCGTGTGGAGTGTCCGCAGTGCCACCGGCCGCAGTTTATCGAAGCGGAGATTGACGAGTTGCTGCTCAAGTCTCCGCTCTTTGCGGACATTCAGAGCCAGCTCCAGGCCTGGCTGAAAGACCGCTGCCCCGACCATCTGGGCGCGATTGCGAAGATGAGCAAGAACTGACGGAACAACCTCACGCAGAGGCGCAAAGGCGCAAGGGTTCGCAAACAAATAAAGAAGCTTCCGCCTGCGTTTCTTGGCGCCCTGGCGTCTTTGCGTGAGCCGGTTGATTTTTTCGCATCTTCAAAGTCTGGCAGGATGCCAATGCCGGTTGGAACACAAAAAGACTATTACGCGATTCTGGGCGTCGACCGCAACGCCAAGCCGGAGCAGATTCGCAAAGCTTTTCACCGCCCCTGCGGGAATTCAAAGGTGTCGGTAGATTTCCTTCCGGTGGGCGACGGCATGAAGGGTGAGTACTCTGGTCTGATGGTCTACTCACAGGAGAATTCTATAGTCCCCTACGCGGTACTTGTGGAGGCCCGCCAAGTCGGGCGGTGGGTTCCGAAAGGGTTGCACTACCAGTTCCGGGTGGGCGGCCAATTGGTCGATCTTCTTCATGATCCGACGGCCGACCTGAGAGTCAAGCTTGTGGAAGTCCCGTTCGAACCGAGGAGTCGTTTCGACCCTATAGACGCTGCGCATTCCCGCCTAGCTTTCTGGGTTTCACATCGAGAGAATTCTCAAAGCGACGCGGCAGGGCGCAGCGGCGAAATGCGGGTTCAACGCGCTCGTTTGCGCGAACGCGCGAAGTCGCGTTTGAAGTCTTCCCATGGGCGGGTCTTACCTGACAGGTGCTCTTTCCGCGCCTTGCGGAGCCTGCGCAGCAGGACGGGGTTGTGTACGATTAGGAAGTCTTCGAAAGCGTTGTGCCATTCCTCCAGCGCTCTTCCGGCACGAAGCCATTTATTGTACAGATCGGAAGGAATTTCGACGGTCTGGCCCATGTTGCAGTCCCCGCTTAGGGTATCGCAGATTCGGACAAGGAGCAAATGTTCGCCGCACCTCGGCGGGAGAGTGTCGAGCGCAACTTCGATTTGGCCGCTGGGGACTGGCAGGTAATTCCATGCCCGTTGGGACTCAAAAAGATTACTACGCGATTCTCGGCGTCGACCGCAACGCCAAGCCGGAGCAGATTCGCAAGGCTTACCGGCACCTGGCCCGCAAGCACCACCCGGACGTGAACCCCGGCAACAAGGCCGCCGAAGAAAAGTTCAAAGAGATTTCAGCAGCCTACGAAGTCCTGAGCGACGAAAAGAAGCGTAAGATCTACGACCAGTACGGCTTCTATTCCGACAACATTCCGCCCGGCGGTTACGCCCCAGGCTACAGTCCGGGGGCGCAGACGGGCGCGCCGAACGCGGGCTTTGATTTTTCCGGCTTCGACTTCTCCGGGATTCCGTCTGAAGGCGACGACGAGGGAGGTCACGGTTTCGGAGCGTCATTTCGAGACCTTTTCTCCCAGTTGTTCTCCCGCGGCGGCCCGCGCGAGCGCCAACCCGAAGGTCCCCAGCGCGGCGCCGACCTCGAACATCACATGCACCTCGGCTTTTGGGACGCCATCCGAGGCACGCAGGTGCGCATCACGGTGGCGCGGGAGGAAACCTGCCCGACCTGCCGGGGGACGGGCGCCGCCGGCGGCCCGTCCGTCGAGTGCCCGGAATGCGGAGGCACGGGCAAAGTATCGCGACAAGCCGGGGCCATGCGCTTCTCGGGACCCTGCCCCCAGTGCGGAGGCAGCGGGCGCCAGAAGCAGCGCTGCCCGGCTTGCAACGGACGGGGCTCCGTTCGCAAGCCTGAGACGTTTGACGTGCGCATTCCTCCCGGCGCCGACACGGGATCGCGGGTGCGCGTGCCGGGCAAGGGCAATGCGGGAGTGAACGGCGGGCCTCCTGGAGACCTCTACATCGTGACCGACGTTGAACCTCACCCGCTCTTCGAACGCAAGGGCGACAATATCTATTTGAAGGTCCCCGTCACGGTGACGGAGGCCGCTCTGGGAGCCAAAATCGAAGTGCCGACGCTCGACGGCCCGAGCACGATCAGGATTCCTCCGGGCACACAGAGCGGCCAGCAGTTGCGCCTGCGCGGCAAGGGCGCGCCATCGCTGCGGGGCAACGTGCGCGGCGACATGTTTGTTGCGGTCCAGATCTTCGTGCCGCGCGCCGCCGATGAGCGCACCAAGGAGATCCTGAGGGAGCTAGCGCGGCTGAACCCGGATGATCCGCGCCGCGAACTGAGAAATGCCGGGACCCGGGGCTAGGGGCTCGGGATCGCTTATTGGGCACGAGCGCGAGTTCGGAGTTGCTCAGTTCGGAGTTCGGCGTCGACTCGGAACTCCGAACTGAGGAACTGAAAACTGGTGATGCCACCAAGAACGCGGAAAAAAACGGCCAAGATCGGCTACATGATCAGCGCGGTGGCCGAGATGTACGACATCCATCCCCAGACGCTGCGGATGTATGAGCGGGAGAAGCTGCTTGTGCCTTCGCGGAGCGAGGGCAACACGCGCCTCTACACGCAGGACGACCTGGAACGTCTCGAGATCATCTTGAAGCTGACGCGCGAACTGGGCGTAAACCTGGCCGGCGTCGAAATCATCCTCAATATGCGCGACCGCATGAACGCCATGCAGAGGGAGGTGCGGGCCTTCCTGGAATACGTGCAACGCGAGATGCAGGAGCGCCCCGAAGAAGCCGACGAGCACATCCAAAACGCCCTGGTGCGCATCGCCCCGCCTCGAATCATCCCCACTCGCCCCCGCGAGTAACGCGACTCCGGTCTCAACCCAGCAGGGCAACAGCTTGACGATGCAGAAGGGAAAAGCGGAGGGCCGTTGAGGCCTCGGCACGGGCAAGTCAGTTTCGGGAGGGCGCAGCCGCGGGCGCAGACTGAGGAGTACCTGCCTTCTTGTGGCTCGCAAGCGGCTCAGCCTGCCCCAGGAAAATCGCGAGTTCCTCCTTGGCCATTTTCCGGCTGACGCCACAGGACCGATCGTCCAGCCGGCACTTCAGCAGATCGAACTTGCATCCGCAAGTGCATTGCTCCTTCTGAAGGACCTTTTTGAAGTCGGCCTTCTGGACGGCGGTGAGCTTCGAGACGTCCACGCCTGGGACCTCGGAGTTGGCCTCTTCGGGCGTGCCGAGTTCGATCTTATCTCCTGGCGTCGCGTGGCCCGCTGGATGGAAGTCCCCGACCTCTGTTGTTCCGTTGGCGCCGAGCAGAGTCTTGACCTCGTCCTCAAACACCGAAGCGGGTTCCGCGCCGGGATGCCTCGAGTATATGCGGCCATCCCGCCCAATGACGAAGGTGGTGGGTAGGCCATAAACTCCTCCGTAGAGCTCGCTGACGGTCTGATTGCCGAGCGCCACGGGATAGTTCATCTTGTAGTCCTGGTAGAACTCCTTTACGGGCTCGGGGCCGCCCTCGTCCATGGAAATCCCGATTACCGTGAAGCCCTGGTCGCGATACTTGTTCTGGAGCTCGATGAACCCCGGAATCTCGATCCGGCACGGACCACACCAGGTGGCCCAGAAATCGAGCAGCACCACCTTGCCCTTGTAGTCCGCCAGACGCAGCTTCTGACCGTTGAGCGCCGTCAGCGTGAAATCAGGCGCGAGCGGTTGGTCAGGGTCCGACGCGCTTTTGACATGCGCTTGCGCCTGGTGCATCGTAAGGGGCGCGATCCAGTAGCGGTTCGCGAGATAGAGGCCCACCACGGCGACCACGGCCGCCGCGGCCCCGGCTAACACTTTGCCTCTGTTCACAATGCTTTTCTCTTCGTTGCCGTGGACCGGAAGCCCGCTTTGTTGTTCATTCTCCATACTTCACACCTCAAGCTTTCCCGCCCTGCCACATCTCGCCGTCAGCCGCGCACCCGCCTCGCGGCGGGCAGAGCGGTCGCAGTTTGCGGCGCCTTCCGGGGGCCTGACCAGAAGTGTAACGCCAGACCACCCGCCGCTGCCAGCGCCAAAATGGCGATGAACTGCGACGTCGACAGAAGATGGTGGAACACGAAGCCGCGATCTTCGTCGCCGCGCAGGAACTCGAGCAAGAACCGCGCCACCGCATAAAGGGACAGATAGAGCAGAAAAATCTCACCGTCGCGGCTCTTCCTCGAATATCGCCATAGCAGAATGGCGAAGATCACAAGCTCCGCCAGCGACTCATAGAGTTGGGTCGGGTGCACGCGCACGCCCAGGGGCACGCCCGTCACCTCGTGGCTATAAGCGCTGGTGAAGACCACGCCCAGGATCGACGACGTGGGCTTGCCGTAGTCGCACCCCGCCGCGAAACAACCTAGCCGTCCGACGCTGTGCCCGA
>QHZK01000007.1 GCA_003224635.1 Acidobacteriota bacterium
TCCGTTAGGATCATCAACACTTTGGCCCCGACGAGCCCCACCACAAGGAGCCAGGTGCTGAAGTCGACCAGCCTGCCAGTGTCGAGCCCTTCGCGCCGCCCAAGCCGGACGATCGTGTACAATGCCAGAACGATGGCCGCGGCGAGCAGGACGCCAAAGGTCGGCAATTGAAATGAGCCGATTCTGATGAGTGTCGGATGCATAAGGATCAGTGACCAGTGGCGAGTGACAAGTGGCGAGTCTTCACTTTCGCTTGCCACTCGTCACTTGTCACTGTTCTTTTCACTTGTCACTCGCCACTGCTCCTAAAGCGTAAAGCGGTTCAGAAACGACAAGTAGCCGGA
>QHZK01000429.1 GCA_003224635.1 Acidobacteriota bacterium
TCGCCCATGTCCACGCCCTTTTCTACGGCCCTGATGCCATGCACCGCCACCTGCTGCCGCGTCTCAAGCGTTTCATCTCGCTCGAAGCTTGACGCCGGGTGCAGCGGCAAGAGAGCACATGCGCCGGGCTGAGGCCTGGCGCTACACAGACCAATGGTCACACGCCCGACCCTCCCAGGTGTTTTTGGCGTTGTTCTTCGAGGTAGTTATCCGTCATGCCTGCGGTGTAGTCACACACCACCCGGTGGACGGGCTCCTCCTTGGTTTTGGCAAAGTATCGTGCCGGAAGGCTGCGCGGGTGCTCCATGAAATATCCGAACAGCTCCTCCACGCGCTTGACGATCTTTTCCCGTTCCGCGCTGATGTTCTCGTGGGAATAGAGGCTCGAGTGGAGGAACTCCTTCTGGCGCCTGTTCTCGCGGGCCAGGCGCGGACTCAGTCCGGCCAGGCGCGAACCGCGCGCGCGGACCTGCTCCACCGATCGTACCTTCAGCTCGCGGAGGCGCTCCCGCGTGGCCTCGATCAGGTCGGTCACGAGCGTGTCGAGCACGCGCTTGAGCGCCTCGTTGAACTTCAGCTTCTCGATCGCCGTCGGGTATTGGCGTTCGATGGCGCGATAGAAGCGGTCAAAGAGCGGAACGGCTTCGCGGACCCGAGGGACCGTGAGCAACCTGGATTCGTAGCCGTCATCGAGGTCGGCGCAGTTGTACGTGATCTCATCGGTGAGGTCGATCAGTTGCGCTTCGAGCGGAGGCTGCTCGTCCAGCCGGTATTCAGAAAGCTCCGGGTAGAGTTTCGGGTCGTAGTCGCGCGAGTGCTTGATAATGCCTTCGCGCACCTCGAAGGTCAGGTTCAGGCCGGGAAACTCCGCGTACTTCTGCTCGAAGGTTTCGACGATGCGCAGGGCGTGCAGGTTGTGGTCAAAGCGGTCGTGATAGCGTTCCATGAGCCGGCTCAGGATGGCTTCGCCCGAGTGGCCGAAGGGCGGATGCCCCACGTCGTGCACCAGCGCCAGCGCTTCCACCAGGTCGGTATTGAGGCCAAGCGCCTGCGCCACGGTGCGGCTGATCTGGGCCACCTCGAGCGTGTGCGTCAGTCGCGTGCGGAAATGGTCGGAGTGCCGGCGCGTAAAAACCTGCGTCTTGTTTTCCAGGCGCCTGAAAGCGCGCGAGTGGATGATGCGGTCGCGGTCGCGCACGTATTCGTTCCGGTAAGGATGACGCGGCTCCGGGTAACGCCTGCCGAGGGACTTTTCGACGGGCATGGCGTAGCTCGCAAAGTCGTGTGGGCGCGGGTCACGCATGGTCGGGTACCCCTGACTATAGCACGCCCGTAATCCTTGGCCAGCCAGCGAACGGGCCCCACTACCGCCTCGCCGGCAATTGTGGCTGGAAATCCAGAGACGTAGTAAGATGGAAATTCCGAGCGGGACACCCAGCTATGAGCATCGCGCGCGACACGCTGGTCTGCCTCCTGGCGGGGGGCCAGGGGGAGCGCCTCTACCCTCTCACGCGCGACCGCGCCAAGCCCGCCGTGCCCTTCGGCGGGATCTATCGGATCATCGACATTACGCTCTCGAACTGCGTCAATTCGGACCTGCGGCACATCTTCGTGTTGACGCAGTACAAGGCGCTTTCGCTCAATCGCCACGTCCGCGAAGGCTGGTACATGCTGGCCCACGAGCTGGGCGAATTCGTGCAGATTCTGCCGCCCATGAAGCGCGTGGGCGAGAGCTGGTACCAGGGGACGGCGGACGCCATCTACCAGAACATCTATTCGATCGGCAGCGAGCTCGCGAAATACGTCCTGATCCTCTCGGGCGACCACGTCTACAAAATGAACTACCAGTTGATGCTCCAGCAGCACGTGGACTCCGGAGCGGATGTGACCGTCGGCGCCATCGAGTTCAACCGCGCCGAGGCCAGCCGGTTCGGCGTGGTCGAGCTCGACGCCGCGGGCCGCATCGTGGGCTGGGAGGAGAAGCCCGCGAGTCCTAAGCCCTCGCCTCACAGCCCCGACAAGTGCCACGTCTCCATGGGCATCTATTGCTTCAACCGCGACCTTCTCATCAACTGCCTGACGGCAGACGCCGAAGACCCCCAGTCCAGCCACGATTTCGGCAAGGACGTGGTGCCGAAGCTCATCAGCAGCAACCGGCGGGTCTACTCTTATAACTTTGTCGATGAAAACAGGAAGGAGGCGCAGTACTGGCGGGACATCGGGACCATCGAGGCCTACTACGAAGCCAACATGGACCTGATTGCGGTGTCGCCGGTCTTCAACCTCTATGACAAAGAGTGGCCGCTCCGCACCTACCAGCGGCAATACCCGCCGGCCAAGTTCGTCTTTGCCGACCAGGAGCGCATGGGCATCGCCCT
This sequence comes from Acidobacteriota bacterium, assembly GCA_003224635.1. Classification (GTDB taxonomy): domain Bacteria; phylum Acidobacteriota; class Terriglobia; order UBA7540; family UBA7540; genus QHZK01. Next base: position 2,379 of record QHZK01000429.1, read on the forward strand.
CGATTCCATCGTCTCCATGGGCTCGATCGTCTCCGGCGGGCACGTGAGCAATTCCATCCTTTCGCCTGACGTGCGCGTCAATAGTTATTCCTACGTGGACAGGTCCATTATCTTTCCCCACGTGGACGTCGGCCGCTATTCGCGCATCCGCAACGCCATCATCGACCGGCACATCCACATTCCCGAGCACACCGACATCGGCTACGACCCGGAAGAGGACAGCAAGAAGTATCACGTCACCGACGAGGGCATCGTCGTGGTCGTGCCCGAACAGCGGATGTTCGAGGAGCCGGAGTAGAACAGAAGGCAGTAGCCAGTAAGCAGTGGGCAGTAAGCAGTGGGCAGAAAGCACGCCGAACTTTCTCTCTAACGTGAACACTAGCCGGAGAAGTCATTATCATCGAACTTCTGCTTACGCTCACGCGCCAAAGCCTCCAATCTCTCGAGCCACGGGCGGGCCAGCCACGAGCGAGGCGACGCATTCCAGCTCAGGACCCTGGCGTTGCCGAAAATTTCAAGCACTCTCTCGAGCAGCGACTTGGGAGGCGGCAGGAGCTCGAGTCTGACGGATTGGCCCTTGGGAATCTTGGCGAGTCCGCGCGCCGCGTCAATCGCGCGGTCGAGGCCGCCGAGCTCGTCCACCAAGCCAAGCTCGCGGGCGCGCTCCCCGCTCCAGACGCGTCCCTGGGCAATCTTGTCCACCGCTGCGACCGGCATGTGTCGCCCGTCGGCCACGCCCTGCAAGAAATTCTGGTAGATGTCGCGCATCGATCTCTCAACCGACTGGCGCTGGGCTGGAGTGAAGTTTTGAAACGGGTAGTCGAGCGTGGCGTTGTCGCTGGTGGCCACGTAATCGTTGGTGAGTCCGAGCTTGTTGTAAAGGCCGGTCAGGTTGAATTTGCCCGTCAAGACACCGATCGATCCCGTAATGGTGCCGGGCTGCGCCACAATCTTGCTCGCGGACATGGCGATCCAGTAGCCTCCTGACGCGGCGACGTCCGACATGGAAACCACCACGGGTTTCTCGCGCCGGGTGATCTCGACTTCCCGGCGGATCACTTCCGAGGAGAACGCTGAGCCGCCGGGAGAATCCACGCGCAGAACGACGGCCTTCACCGCCGCGTCCTCGCGGGCGTTGCGAAACTGCTCGGCGACGGTCTCAGAGCCCATCGCTGCGCCGCCGAACGGGTCATCGCCGCTGCGTCCCGGAACGATGGTCCCCGTGGCGTAGATCACAGCCAGCTTGGTGCGGGCGCGCGGCTCCGTGCGTCGCGCATACTCGCGCGCGGTCAGGTGGTTGTCGCTGCCGTGGTTCTTTTGCTTGACGAAGTGGCGCGCTTCGTCTTCGTACCCAACGCGGTCGACCAGGCCGGCGGCCAGCGCCTCCTGGGAGGAGAAAGGTCCCTTCCGGATGGCGCTCTCCACGTCTTCCGGTTTCATCCGCCGCCCCTCGGCGACGCCGCGCACGAATTCGCCGTACCAGTCTTCCAGCAGCGGTTGAGTGGCCTCCCGGTGCGCCGGCGTGAATTTCTTCTCCGTGAAGACGTTCGTAGCGTTTTTGTATTCGCCGATGTGATAGAGGTCGGGCGCGACGCCGAGCTTGTCGAGCGCCCCTTTGAAGAACGTGCTCGAGGCCATCAGCCCGTGCACGTGCAGCTCGGACTTGGGCAGGATCATGACCGTCTGGCAGGCGGAGGCGAGGTAGTAGGAGCCGTTGCTCGCAAACTCCAGGTAGGCCACGCTGAATTTACCCGAGCGGTTGAACTCCCGCACCTTCTCCCGGATCTCCTGCAGCTTGGCCATGCGCATGGTGGAAAAACCTACATCGACTCTGAGCCCGGTGATGCGCGCGTCCGTCCGGGCGCGCTCCAGGGCCTCGACCACGTCGGTGACGGTGGTCGTCGGCCGGCCGGCGAGGTGCTCGAACGGGTCTTGGGGCGGCTGCTCGGGGAGGTCGCCCTGGACTTCGAGCGTCAGCACCGTGCGCGGGCGGATTCGGCGCGAGGAATACGTCAGAATCATACCCAGTATCTCGAGCGCCGCGAAAATCGCCACCATCCACAGAACGGCCTTGCCGACCTTTTTCATAACAACCTCCACGCAGCGAGCTCATGGGATCGGCATTCCGGTCTCGCCGGCGCCAAGTGTGAAGTATGAAGTGTAAAGCGTGGAGAGGGAAGGAGGAACTTTGGAGTGCGGAAGCTTGCTTCCGCTTTGTGTGGAACCCGGATCGCCGCGGTCAGAATCCGAGTCCAACCTCAACTGATGTGTAAAGCGAATTGCGCGCAAGGAAGCTTGCGCGGGGAAAGGCGGAAGCAAGCTTCCGCACTCCAAAACGCGGTGTGACGGGCGTGCGCGGGAGCTGTGATAAGATCGACGGCTTCGAGAATCTCGCGGGAGAATCAGGCATATGGCGCAAATCGACTTGATCGTGGGGCGAGAAATCCTGGACTCGCGCGGGAATCCGACCGTGGAAGCCGACGTGCACCTCCGCGACGGCGCCTTCGGGCGCGCTTCGGTGCCCTCGGGAGCCTCGACCGGGGAGCACGAGGCGATCGAGTTGCGCGACGGCGACAAGCGCCGCTACCAGGGGAAAGGCGTGTTGCAGGCGGTGGAGAACATCAACACGCTCCTGGCGCGGGAACTCGGCGGACGCGAGGCTGGCGAGCAGTCGCGGATCGACGATCTCATGATCGCGCTCGACGGCACGCCGAACAAAGGCAAGCTGGGCGCGAACGCCATCCTGGCCGTGTCGATGGCCGTCTGCCGCGCCGCGGCGCGGTCCGCCGGCCTGCCTCTTTATCGATACCTCGGGGGGCTTCAGGCGCGCCGGCTGCCTGTGCCTATGATGAACGTTCTGAACGGAGGCGTCCACGCCGACAATACGGTCGACTTCCAGGAATTCATGATCATGCCGGTGGGCGCCGAGACTTTCTCGGACGCGCTGCGCATGGGCGTTGAAACTTTCCATACGCTGAAGCGAGTCCTGAAAGAGAAGGGCTACAGCACCTCGGTGGGCGACGAGGGCGGATTTGCGCCGAACCTGAAGTCGAACGCAGAGGCCGTCGAGCTCCTCCTGGACGCCATCGACGCCGCGGGCTACTCCCCCGGTCATGACATCTGCCTGGCGCTCGATCCGGCTTCGAGCGAAATGTATCAGGACGGGAAATACGTGTTCTACAAGTCCGACAAATCGAAGAAGTCTGCTGATGACATGGTCAAGCTCTACGCCGACTGGGTGAAGCAGTATCCGATTATCTCGATCGAAGACGGCCTGGCGCAGGACGACTGGGAAGGCTGGAAAGCGCTGACCGAGGAATTAGGCGAGCGCGTGCAGCTCGTGGGCGACGACCTCTTCGTCACCAACACGGACCGGCTCGAGCGCGGGATCGAGGAAGGCGCGGCCAACTCGATTTTGATCAAGCTGAACCAGATCGGCACGGTCACGGAGACGATCGCGGCGATCGAGCTCGCGCGCCGCCACGGCTACACGGCCGTCGTCTCGCACCGGTCGGGCGAGACCGAAGACGCCTTTATCGCTGACTTCGCCGTCGGCCTTGCGACCGGCCAGATCAAGACCGGCTCCGCCAGCCGCACCGACCGCGTCGCTAAGTACAACCAGTTGCTGCGCATCGAAGAAGAACTGGGAGAATCGGCGGAGTTTTTGGGAAGGGCGGCCGTCAAGTGCCAGCAGGTGCAGGATGCGCGCGAGTAGCCGTCGGACACGTCGGAAAGCAGGGAACAAGCGGATCACGATCCGCGATGTTCGCGCTGAGCTTCAGCGCCTCCGCAATAGGGTCGAAGACCTGGAAGACCTGCGCGACCTCAATGCCGCCATCGAACGCAACGGCGCTAAGCCGGGTGTACCTTGGGACCAGGCAAAGAAGGAGCTTGGGTTATAGTCGGCGCGGATCTTCGCTATGGAAGAAAGGGACTATCGCGCATTGAGCGAACAAGACCTCCAGGAACTGCTCGATCCGAGCGACAAGGAACTGCGGCGCTTCTTGAAGACCGGCAACGGGAAGTATGCCGTTTATCAGGAGAGGCTAATCGCGGTGTGCCTCTGCCAGGGTGCTGCGAAGCACTTTCTCGACCAGCAAACTGGTGTCAAAGACATATCGCGGGCCGAGACCCGCGCTTACCAGAGGGGTGCAACGTCCCCTCCCGGGCAAAACCCTATGAGCCCGGTAGCCTGGGGTCAGGCGCAGTGGGGGAACCTGCTGTGTCGAAGCAGACCCGACACGTTAGCCTCAGAACCCAGTCCGGAGGCACGGGCCAACGTTCAG
>QHZK01000430.1 GCA_003224635.1 Acidobacteriota bacterium
ACCGAGTTGCCTCTCGGAGTACAATTTTCCACCCCACGCTGTACTCTAATACCCATCCGTATTCTATCACATCGGATGACGATTTGACGCTGCCGGTTGCCTGGCCTGCCTGGCCTCCTGAAGACCAGTGACTAGTGGCGAGTGACTTGCGAGTGACGAGTCGTCAAATTCGCTGGCCACTCGCCGCTTGTCACTTGTCACTGCTCTTATAGGGAAGCGAGTTTCGATTATAATGTAACCGTCGCGGAGGACGAATGCAGAACACGCCGGATCTCAAGAGCACCCTCAACCTGCCCCAGACCAGCTTTCCCATGAAGGCGAACCTGCCGCAGAACGAGCCGAAGTGGCTGGCGAAATGGGCGCAGGAAGACCTTTACGGGCAGATTCGCAGTGCGCGCCAGGGGGCCCCTATCTTCACCCTGCACGACGGTCCCCCTTACGCCAACGGGCGCATCCACCTCGGGACAGCGCTTAATAAGATTCTTAAGGATTTCGTCGTCAAGTCGAAGACCCTGGCCGGATTCAATGCGCCGTATCTGCCCGGATGGGACTGCCACGGGCTACCCATCGAGATCAACGTGGACAAGGAGCTCGGGCCCCGCAAAGGCCGGATGAGCGTGGTCGAGATCCGACAAGCATGCCGGCGCTACGCCGAAAAGTTTGTTGACCTCCAGCGGGGGGACTTCCAGCGCCTGGGCATCCTGGGGGAATGGCAGAAGCCTTACCTGACGATGGACCCCGAGTACGAAGCTGTGATCGCCGAGACGTTTCTGGCTTTCCTCGAGCGAGGGTACGTCTACCGCGGGCGCAAGTCCATCTACTGGTGCATCTCCGACAAGACGGCGCTCGCGGAAGCGGAAGTGGAATACGAAGACCACCGCAGCCGCTCGATCTACGTGAAGTACCCGCTCGTTTCCGATCCCGCCGATCTCGATCCGCAGCTTAAAGGCCGCAAAGTCTCGGTCATCATCTGGACCACGACGCCGTGGACGCTCCCCGCCAGCATGGCCGTCGCCTTCCACCCGCAATTCCAGTACGTGGCCGCTGCCGACGTGGATGGTGAAGCGTACATCCTGGAAAGCCGCCGCTATGAGCCGACGCTCCACGAAACGGGACTAAAAGCACCCACGATCCTGGCTCGCATTCCCGGCTCCAAACTCGAACACATCCGAATGCGGCACCCGTTTCTCGACCGCGAGGTCCCCGGCGTGCTCGCCGACTACGTCACGGCAGAGGACGGGACGGGCTCGGTCCACACCGCCCCGGGCCACGGGCGTGAGGACTATCAGACGGGCGTGAAGTACGGCCTCGAAGTTTATTGTCCGGTCGGCGAAGCGGGCGAGTTCACCGAAGGGCTGCCGGAATACAAGGGCAAAAGGGTTTTTGACGCCAACGAGCCGATCGTTGAATTGCTGAAAGCGCGCGGGACGCTCGTGGGTCCGCCGGGCTGGCTGACGCACTCCTATCCGCACTGCTGGCGATGCCACAACCCCATCATCTTTCGCGCCAGCGACCAGTGGTTCATCGACATTGACCACTCGCGGCTGCGCGAGGTCGCGCTCGAAGCCATCAAGAAGGTCCGCTGGTCGCCCGAGTGGGGTGAAGAACGCATGGCGAACATGCTCGCGACGCGCCCCGACTGGTGCGTCTCAAGGCAGCGAGTATGGGGCGTCCCGATCACGATCTTCTATTGTGAGGCCTGCGCCGCGCCGCTGCTCGACGCGAAGGTGGCGAGGCCCGCCATCGAGCTGTTCCGCCGGGAAGGCGCCGACGCCTGGCACACGCACCCGGTCGAGGACCTGGCGAGCCCGGGCGCGAAGTGTACCGAGTGCGGCGAAACGAGGCTGCGAAAGGAGAAGGACATCCTCGACGTGTGGTTCGATTCTGGATCGAGTCACCTGGCGGTGCTCGGGCGCAGGCCGGACCTTCCCTGGCCCTCGGACCTCTATCTTGAGGGCGGCGACCAATACCGGGGCTGGTTCCAGAGCTCGCTGCTGCTGGCGCTGGGCACGCGCGGCTCGGCCCCTTACCGGCAGGTGGTGACGCCGGGCTGGGTGCTCGACGCCGAGGGCCGCGCCATGTCGAAGTCGCTCGGCACCGGGATCGACCCGAACGAAGTCATCAAGACGCACGGCGCGGAGATCCTGCGGCTGTGGGTCGCCTCGGTGGATTTCCGCGAGGACGTGGTGATGTCGCCCGAAATTCTCGCCCGCTTGTCCGAAGCCTACTTCAAGCTGCGCAACACGTTTCGCTATTGCCTCTCGAACCTCTACGACTTCGATCCCGAGAGGGACTGTGTGGGGGGCGACCAACTGGAGGAGATCGACGCGTGGGCGCTGGTCGAGACGGCGAAGGTCCTGGAAGCGGTCGAGGCGGCGTACCAGGAATACGCCTTTCACAAGGTCTATCGCGCGGTCTACGATTTTGCCACCGTGTCGCTGAGCGCCTTCTATTTCGACATCCTGAAAGACCGGCTCTACACGGCGCCGGCGCGCTCCGTCAGGCGACGCGCAGCGCAGTCTGCCCTCTACCGCATCGCGGAGGCCCTGGCGCCCGTCGTGGCGCCGCTGATGTGTTTTACGGCCGAAGAAGTCTGGTCACATCTGCCGGCTCCGCAGGTGCGGGGATCGAGCGTGCATCTGGCAACCTTCGCCAAGCCGGGGGCCTTGCGCGACGGAATCCCCGACCACCTTTTGACGCGGCTCGAGAACTGGCCCCGGCTGATCGCCGTCCGCGACGAAGTCCTCAAGGCGCTCGAGGCTGCGAGGCAGCAGAAGCTGATTCGCAGCGGGCTTGAAGCCAGGGTCAGCCTCGAGGTGTTTAACAGCGATCCGCTCGAGTCCTCGAATGACGTGGCCGAGCTCGAACGTTTCCGGTCCCTGCTCGAAGAGTATCAGGCTTTCCTGCCTGCGCTTTTCATTGTCTCGCAGGTTGAGATCTTGCCGGGAGTCAGCGCCGCCTCGAACGCGCGGCTTCGCGGGTGTTCCGGCTCGATCGCGCGCGAGGGCCGGGGACTCGGACTGCGGGTGCTGGTCCAAAAGGCCCGCGGGCAGAAGTGCGCCCGTTGCTGGAATTACTCCGAGCAAGTGGGGAAAGACGAGCGCTATCCTGAGGTCTGCGAGCGCTGCTCGGCGGCGCTGAGGGAAATTGAGAACGGGCAGTAGTCAGTTGTCAGTTGTCAGTTCTCAGTCAGTAAAAACCAGGAGCGGAAAAAGAGTTCTTAACTGAAGACTGAAAACTGAAAACTGATAGCCGACATCACTGAGAGCCAAGGGTCAAGAAATCAGCAGGTGGCTGGAGGAGACATGAGTACAGCCAAGGAAGAAGTTCGGGAGATGCTGGACCGCCTTCCCGACGACGTGTCCTACGAGGATATCCAGTATCACATCTACGTTCGTCAGAAGGTGGAACGCGGACTCAAGGACGTCGAGGAGGGCCGCGTCTTCAGCCAAGAAGAGGTCGAGCGCAGGATGTCGAAATGGCTCGACGAGTAGCCTGGACCGGTGCGGCGTTGATCGATCTCGAAACAGCGGCAAGCTACATCGCCGAGGACTCCGCGCGGTATGCAGCAGCATTCGTTCGTGAGGCAAGGGATGCGGCGCGATCGCTGGCCCGTCTCGCTGAGAGCGGTCGTGTGGTGCCTGAATTCAAGGATCCGAGTGTCCGCGAACTCTTTGTAAGAAACTTTCGCCTGATTTATCGCGTGAGCGAAGATACCGTTCATATTATCGGGTTTATTCACGGCGCACGCGATCTGCAGCGACTGCGGGAGCGTGAAGGGAAGCAAAGCCTTGAATGAGACGGTATCCGGCGGCTCGCTGAGTAGCTGTTGGCTGCAACGCTTGTGATTATGTCCGAAGCCCTAGTTGCTCGCGTCAGAAATATTTCCCGGGTCATCTACGCGGCCATCGCCCTGCTGGTCTTTGTCGGCGACCAATCGACCAAGGCGATTGTCGAGTCCTCGATTCCCGAGCGCCAGATCATCCCGGTTATCCCCGGATTGTTCAACATCACGCACGTCAAGAACGAGGGCGCGGCGTTCGGGCTGTTCGCGGACTCGCCGGCCCCTTGGAAGACCGTGCTGTTGATCGTCATCTCGGCGGCGCTGCTGGCGACCGTGGTGGGCGTGGTGTGGAAGACGCGGCGGCTGCACTGGGAAGCGGGCGTGGGCCTCTCCCTCATCCTGGGCGGGGCGCTCAGCAACCTCGTGGACCGCATCCGCATGGGGCGCGTCGTCGACTTTCTCGACTTTTACTTCCGGAGCTACCACTGGTATACGTTTAACCTGGCCGACAGCGCCATTGTGGTGGGGGCCGGTTTTCTGATCCTCCAGGTCCTCTTCGTTGAATGAACTTTGTCACGCTCCGTCACGAATGAGCTCTCAGCGAGACCCTCATGGGGTGGTATCCATGAACAAGCCGACGCCATGAGTGTTTCAGGTCACAAGGAGCGCAGAAAACGCGCATCGACAGGGAAGTAAATCATGACTGAGAAAAAAGCTGCTTGAGCTCCTCAGCCTGTTTTCGTTCTGTGACGTCCTCCTGGACCGAGAGCCAGTATTGCCTGCCTGGCACTTCCAGGATGGTCACCCGCGCGTAGCACGGTCGAACTCGCCGCTCCATGCTCCGTGGTTTATCAACTGCTGGTAGATTTCACTGAAGGCCTCCGGATTCTCTTTCGCGGGATACTTGGCGCCAAGGACGGGCAAATGCCTGCCGATGAGCTCGCCGGCCCTGTATCCGAACATAGCCTCGCCGGCCGGATTGCTATAGAGGACGATTCCCTCCTCATCCGAGAGGCAGACGCCGTTCGCCATGCTCTCCAGCAGTCGCGCCGAGAATACGTTCGAGACTTCGGACCGCTTGGACCGGGTAATGTAATAGTGGAGGAGCAGGCCCGCCAGCGTGACCAGGCACAGGGCGAGCCCGCTCCCAAAGGTCGTGATGGCCATCGCTCGCGCCCCGGCTGCATGGGCGGACGCATCTCTGAAAGCCAGCAACCGCTGCTCGTCCGCCTCCAAACCGCTCACGGCCGCGCGGATATCACCCGTGAGCTTTTTGCTTGTCTCCGGCGGCGCAGGCGGGCCGGCCTCCGAGGACCCCTGATCCGTCCGCCTGCCATCAGCTTTCTGAAAGCCGAACCGCTTGGCCAGCAAAGGCTCGAGGGCGTCGAGCTTCTTTTGCTGGAGCGGGTCATCCGAAGTCAGATCCCGGAGCTTCTGAAGACGCACGCGAGCTTCCACGGCCGCGGCGCGATAGGCCTGCGCGTAACTACGCTGGTCCGCCGTGACGTGGCCCCTTCCTGCTTCCACGTCGCCCACCATGGAGCGCGTGGCCTGGATTTCTTCCAGGGTTTCGTTCGTACGCACTACCTGATCGTAGGCATCAACGAGGCCGAGGATGCTCTGATACTGAAGCACGCCGATCGCAAAGAGGATCGGCAGGGCGGCGCTGAATATGACAGCAATCTGTTTTGCGACTGACTTTTTCACAATCCACTCCCCTTGGCCAACACGAGCGCCTCCTTGCGGCGGCGGCGCAATTGATGGTGGGCTTGCGCACTGCACACAAGCGCCAAATCCAGCGTCACGACACGCATTTCCGGAGCCATCGATGGCGCAACATTAGACTATCGGCTGTAACCAGGAAATCTTGAGGTTCGCAGCAGTGGACCGCCACGTTAGGGGCTAGGCCTACGTGTCCGCGGGGTGGCGCGCCGGGTCGACGTAGTACGCTACCAGCGTTTCGGGCCAGAACGTGACGCGGACTTTTCGAATCCTGCTGGTGGGGAAGAGGCAGGCCAGTTGTCCTGCCGACAGCAGGGCGAGCTCATGCACGCTTCCCCTTGGAATATGCGCGCCAAACAGCCGATTGTATTCGCGCCGGAGCCGGCGGGGCAGAAACTGGATGAAGGGCAGGTGGTAGTGACTTTCGAACGGGAACCAATAGTTCGGAGTGGTCACGAACCAGCTCTTGCCCACTCGCATGATCTCGCGAGCGAATTGCGCCTGGCGGTCATCGCCCGTGACGTGCTCGATCACGGCGTTGGAAAAAACCAGGTCGAAACTCTTGTCCGCGAAGGGAAGGGAACAGCCGTCAAACACCGCGTAGCAAGGCCGCGGATAGAGTCGCCTGGCGCTCAGCACTTCACCGATCTCGTAGCCCCCTGCCACAATCCGCTCAGGATAGGGGTAGACGTCCTCGAACGTATACTGGAGGAAGACCTCGCCGCTGGCGCCGATGTCGAGCACGCGGTCCTGAGGACCGGGGTGGAAGACCATGCTGAGAAGCTCAAACTTCTTGGTTCGCGACTTGTGGCTGAATTTCTTGAGCTGGAGCCGGAAGTATGAATCGCTCATTCTCGCTCTTGCGCAGGCTCGCCTATCGAGGTTTGCAGACTATAGTGACAACCGCTTCTGTCGCGGCGCTGTCCTCAGCGCCCAAATGCGCCGCTGGGGACACCGGCGCTACAGCAGAGCCTTGGCGGAGCGGCCCGACCGAGGTCTGGGCGCGGATAGTTATGGTATAAACACCGATCAGGAATCACAAGGAGCCGGCATGTTTTGTTGTGATGAGTTGCGGGGCTGGGTCGAGCAGGGCGCGCTGTATTACGGAACGAAACAACGCATTGACGACGGCCGCATCGCGAACGAGATCGACACCGAGTACTTCATCCGGTCGGCCTCCGGCCGCGGGTACTCCTACATCGGCATCAACTATTGCCCCTTCTGCGGCCGCGCCCTCTCGCACGGTCTCTGGATGGCGGAGAAGAAGAAGTGACAAGTGGCGAGTGGCAAGCAAAAACTCTGTTAACTCGCCACTTGCCACTAATCACTTGCCACTGTTTTTCGAGCTTGTCACTCGTCACTCGCCACTTGTCACTGCTCTTGAAACCGGATTTCCTTCAGCCGCGCCAGGGGCAGGGAAAAGTCGAAGACATCGGCGCTCGCCGGGTCGTAATGCTCGGTGATGCCGAGGACGCGGGCCTCCGCAGGCTTGTCGGTGGGCATCAGAAACTTGCCGGCCTCGATCTGGCCGCCCCGTAATGTAACTCTCAGTTGGCTCCCCTCAGCTTCGATGCGGG
>QHZK01000426.1 GCA_003224635.1 Acidobacteriota bacterium
TGACGTTTTTCGAGGAAATCGTCACGTTAGCGGAACGTCTCGACAAAAGCTGCCAAGCGGGTTCGCTCTCATCGACAGCACTAATCTCGAAAACAATTCGGTTTGCGTGCGTGCTAATTGCGGGTCGGGGTATGATATACAGCTTGCGGTCGGGGTTCTCTTTTCGTCGGGCGCGCGACCCGCAGGGTGGCAGCATGAAAATCAGGATTCTGGGCGTGCCGCTGGACCTCGGGCAGGAGCGGCGCGGCGTGGACATGGGGCCGTCGGCGGTACGCGCGGCGGGGCTGAACGCGGCCATCAAGAACCTGGGCCATCAGGTGGAGGACGCGGGCAACGTTCACGTCAAGCTCCCCGAGGAGCAGCACTTTGGCGACAAGCGCGCCAAGTACCTGAAGGAAATCGAGGAGACGTGCCAGGAAGTCGCGCACCGCATTTACCAGACGCTCGAGGCGGGGCTCTTTCCCGTGTCGCTGGGCGGCGATCACTCGATTGCGATCGGCACGATCGCCGGCGTCTCCAAGTTTTACCGCGACCGCGACCAGGCCGTGGGCTGCATCTGGATTGACGCCCACGCCGACATGAACACGCCCGAGACCAGCCCCAGCGGGAACGTGCACGGCATGCCCTTCGCGGCCACCCTCGGATACGGACCGGAGGCGCTGACCAGGATTTTCGGCCACGCGCCAAAGCTCCAGGCGAAGCAATGCGTGCTGATCGGCGTGCGGGATCTCGACTCGCGCGAGCGCCGCATGGTGAAGGAGTCGGGCATCAATGTATTCACCATGCGCGAGGTGGACGAGCAGGGAATGCGCGGGGTGGTGGAAAAGAGCCTGGCTCTCGCCGCCGAAGGGACGGCGGGGTTCATCGTATCGTTTGACGTGGACGTGATGGACCCGGCGGAGGCGCCCGGCGTAGGCACTCCGGTGCGCGGCGGGATCACCTTCCGCGAGGCCCACCTGGCGATGGAGATGATCGCCGACAGCAGGAAAATGCTGGCCCTCGAGCTGGTCGAGGTCAATCCCATCATCGACGTCCAGAATCAGACGGCGATCCTGGGGGTTGGTCTGGTAACATCGGCGTTGGGGAAAAAGATCTTATGATCCGCAGATTTCGCAGATTACGCAGACCAGTTCGTCAGTACCTCAGTTTGTCAGTTTGTCAGTTCCTGCCCAGCAATGTCCTGCTGTCTATGACGGCGCGGGCTCCTGTCAAGATGAAAGTGGGCACACCACAGCATGACATTTTTCATGCTTTGTGGGTGTCGCAAAGCGACATGAACGACTCAGTAGCCCAAGCGAAGGGAGCTGACGAACTGAGAAACTGACTAACTATTCCGCGTCATCTGCGTCATCTGCGGATTAGGAATTGCACGTGAAGAAAAAAATTCGATTGGGACTCCTGTTCGGCGGCCGGTCGGGCGAGCACGAGGTCTCGCTGACTTCGGCGGCTTCGGTGCTCAAGGCGCTCGACCCGGAGAAGTATGAGGTTGTTCCCATCGGCATCACCCGGGAGGGCCGGTGGCTGGTCGGTTCGAGTGCGGACCACCTCTTGCCTGGGGTGCTCGAGCACGGAAGGCCGGTCACGGCCTCGGTTGACCCGACCGGTCCCAGATTGATCCCGCTCAATTCGGCCGGTCTGGCGGAGCAGCAATCCTCTCCAGTTTCGGGTCCGGCTGTGGGTCCAGCTTCGGGGCGCGAGAGCCCGGAGGTCGACGTCATTTTTCCGCTTCTGCACGGCACCTTCGGCGAGGACGGAACGGTCCAGGGCTTGCTGGAGCTGGCCGGGGTCCCCTACGTGGGCGCGGGCGTCCTGGGTTCTTCGGTCGGGATGGATAAGGACGTGATGAAAAGGCTGTTTCGTGACGCGCGCCTTCCGATCGTCAAGTGGGTGCTGGTGCTGCGGGGCGAATGGGAGCAGGACGCGCGGCAGGCGCGGACTCTGATCGAGAAGAAAATCGGCTATCCGCTCTTCGTGAAGCCGGCGAACCTGGGCTCGTCGGTGGGTATCAGCAAGGTCCGCAACGCCAAGGAACTGCCCGCGGCCCTTGACCTTGCGGCCGGTTACGACCGAAAGATTGTGGTCGAGCGGGCGGTGAACGCGCGCGAAATCGAGTGTGCGGTGCTCGGCAATGACCACCCTGAGGCGTCGGTCCCCGGGGAAGTCGTGCCGGTGAACGAATTCTACGACTACGAGGCCAAGTATCTCAAGGAAGGCTCCGAACTGATTATCCCTGCCAAGTTGCGCCCCCGGGAAGTCAGGCGCGTCGAGCAACTGGCGGTTCGCGCCTTTGAGGCAACCGACTGCGCCGGCATGGCGCGCGTGGATTTTCTCCTCGACCGCAGGACCGGGGGACTCTTTGTGAACGAGATCAACACCATCCCCGGCTTCACGCCGATCAGCATGTACCCCAAGCTGTGGGAAGCGACCGGGCTCTCGTATCCGAAGCTCATCGACCGCCTGGTCGAGCTGGCTCTCGAGCGCCACCAGGATAAGGCCCGGACCCAGTATACGCGCGCGACCGACCCCGAGGCGCCGCTGCCATGAAGCGCAGAGTTGTGCTGCTGGTCTTCGCCGCTCTCGCCGTGGCCGGCGGCGCCTTCTATTGGGCCAGACGCAACCGCGCGCGCGGCCTCGTCCTCACGGGCATCGTCACCACGGACGAAGTCAATGTCAGCTCGGAGATCCAGGGGCGCCTGGGCCAGCTCATGGTCAAGGAGGGCGATCCCGTGCGGCGCAACCAGTTGCTGGCCATGATTGAGCCACAGGAGTTGAAGGCGGATCAGGCCTACTATGCGCATACCGAAGAAGGACAAACAGCCGCGGTCCACGAGGCCGGGTCGGCGCTCAAGTACCAGGAATTGCAAACCCGCGACCAGATCCGTCAGGCGGAAGCGGCGCTGGCTTCGAGCCAGGCCCAGCAAGCGGAGGCCGCTGCCGACCTCGAGCGCGCCCGGTTGGATTTTGAGCGCACGGAGGGCCTGTTCAAAGAGGGTATCGACTCCCGACAGGTTTACGATCAGGCGCGCACGACCTATGCGGCCGCCAAGGCCCACGTCGAGGGGCTGGCCAAGCAGGTCGAGGCCCAGCGCGCGGCGCTGGCCCTAGCCCGTTCGAACGCTGAGCAAGTGGCGGTCCGGCGCAGCCAATTGCGCGCGCAGGAGCACCAGTTGGCGGCGGCTGGCGCCCAGAAGCAGAAGGCGCAGGTCCGCCTCGGATACACCGAAATCCGCGCCCCGATCGACGGCCTGGTGGCGGAGCGAGCCGCACTCCAAGGGGAGGTGGTCAACCCGGGCCAGCCCATCGTGACCCTGATCAACCCTGACAATCTTTGGGTCCGCGCCGACGTCGAAGAAACCTACATCGATCGGGTTCGCCTGGGCGACCGTATGAGCGTCCGCTTTCCGTCGGGTATGGAACGCGAGGGCGCCGTCTTCTTCCGGGGCGTGGACGCCGCTTACGCCACCCAGCGCGACGTGAGCCGGACCAAGCGCGATATCAAGACTTTCGAAATCCGCCTGCGCGTGGACAACAGCGACCGACGGCTCTACCCTGGGTTGACCGCCTATGTCACGCTGCCCCTGGCGGATGTGCGACAGTGGTAGCCATCTCTGAAACAGCGATGCCGTGTCAAGTGGTTTTTGAGAACACTAATCCTCCTGCCTAGCGCGGTCTGTGCCGCGTAGGCGGGTTCGGTGCTTCTTTTTGCTGGCGGTGATTAGCCGCCGTCGTCGCTGTGGGCGTCATTCCCACAGCGAGTTGGTTCTGGCAGGCGAGAGGTTGTTCTCGCCTGCCCCCTTTGAAACACAGTTCCAGGACGTCAGGTATGCTCTCTGTACTCGAGCTTGCCGATCTCGGTTCCAGTCATCTCTCTAGGGTGGTCGCCTCGCGGCGATCCCTCAAGCGGTTATTGGGGAGCAGGTCCTCATCACGGTTCGGTCTTGGTGGACCAATGGCTACCTCAGGCTTCCTGCTCCAT
>QHZK01000427.1 GCA_003224635.1 Acidobacteriota bacterium
AAGCCGCCGATTTTCCGTCCCTCGACACCCTCGCTAAGTGTCCACTCGCCTCCGCTGCCCCTCCGGATTTAAACCTGCTTCCCTGTGATTGGACTGGTTGCGACTCGGTGGTGCGCCCCGGGCAGCAGGATCCTTCATCCGCTTCACCCCTGTCACGGCGCTCGTAGAGCCGCCAAACAAGGCGGTTCGAGACCGCCACGCAGAAGGGGTCGTCCGGCGCGCACTCGCTAACGCAACTGAAAACACCCATCAACTCCAACTAAATTAGGAGACGGCGTATGGCCAGACGATCACCAGCAAGCGGACTTCTGTGGATACTCATGGGTTTGAGCCTCCTCGATTTGAGCTGCGGCTCTTCGACCAGCAGTCAGAGTTCCGGCAACGGCTCTTCGTCGGTCCCTTCGCAGCACGCAAGAGTCCAGCACGTTTTCATCGTGGTCGAAGAAAACCGGAACTATTCGAGCGTCCTGGGCAGCGCCGACATGCCGTATTTGAACGGCTTGGCGACGACTTACGCCTACGCCAAGAACTACTATGCGGACACGCACCCTTCGATCGGCAATTATTTCATGCTGACCGCCGGACAGATCATCACCAATGACGACGGCTTTTCGGGCCCGGTCGCGGACGACAACGTTGTTCGGCGCCTGATCAAAGCCGGAAAAACCTGGAAAGAGTACTCCGAGGATCTGCCTTCCGTCGGATTCACCGGCGGCGACAGCGGGGGCTACGTTCGACACCACAACCCGCTCTCTTACTTCTCTGACGTGCGCGACGGCAGCTCGCAGGCGCAGAACCTGGTCCCCTTTACCCAATTCGCGACCGACCTTCAGAATCAGGCGCTGCCGAACTACTCCTTCATCGTTCCGAACAACCAGGACAACGCCCACGACGGGTCGCTGGCCCAGGCGGACTCCTGGCTCCAGACGAACATCGACCCGCTTATCCAGAGTTCCGATTTCAACACTCCCGGCGGCGGACTTCTGATTATCACTTTCGATGAATCCGGTTCCGACAAGACCCACGGGGGCGGGCACGTCCTCTGGGTCATCGTCGGCCCTGGCGTGAAGAAAGGCTATACGTCGACCGCAACCTACCAGCACGCCAGCACACTTCGATTCATGGCCGAGGCGATCGGCATCACGGAGTTCCCCGGAGCCGCGGCTTCCGCGCCGGACATGGGAGAATTCTTTTCGGGAGATTGAAAGTCCGTAGTTGAGAAAAGACCGTCAGGAGGACGAACGTGATCTCCTCGCCCAAAGAAGCCGGCCTGCTATTGGACAAGTGGCAAGCTGAGGCTACACTGATCTACGTGGTCTTTCTTGGACCGGACAAGGCGGTCAAATTCTCTTTTGTCGGGCTGGTTGAGAAGGTCGAGTTCCCTTCCATACAGCTTCGATCGTTCGTCAGTGAGGTGTCCGTCAATGTCGCGGGCGCATCTTTCCGGTATTCAGACCCCCGGGAAGCTCCAGTGGGGATCAGGAAAGCGCTGGGCAAGTATGCGGGCGCATTGGATGCAATTTTTCCGGACGGCGGGGTGTGCACGTTCTGCGAGATTCAGCGTTGACGGCTCAATGGTGACCCTCGCTAAAAAAACAAGCGGAGCCATCGGGGAAGCGAGGAAGGAAGTTGAGAAGTTGATATGAGAAAAGCGGATGTCATTCCGGCTTGGGGCAGCATTCTGCGCGGGCGCAGGCCATTCCTGTCGGTTGAAATCACCCGGGAGTGCCCCTTGCAATGCCCCGGCTGCTACGCTTATCAACCCGAGCATCTGGGCGCAGCGGGGCCCCTCCGCCAACTGAGTGAACTCAAGGGTGAGGCCCTGGTTTCGGGCGTGCTGGCGCTGGTGCGCCGTTTCCGACCGCTGCACCTCTCGATCGTGGGCGGTGAGCCACTGGTTCGCTATCGCGAACTGGATGTTCTGCTTCCTCAACTGGGCCGCCTGGGTGTGGAAGTGCAAGTGGTCACCAGCGCGGTCCGTCCCATTCCCGCTGCCTGGAGAGATCTGTCCAACCTTCATCTGGCCGTATCCATCGACGGCTTGCAGCCCGACCACGACCGGCGGCGCGCACCCGCCACTTACGACCGCATCCTCAAGCACATTGCCGGCCATCGGATCAACGTTCATTGCACCATCACCGGTCAACTCCTTAAGCATCACGACTATTTGAGAGACTTTGCGGATTTCTGGTCCAGGCGCAGGGAAGTCCTGACCATCTGGTTCAGCCTCTATACGCCGCAAGAAGGAGAGCAATGCGAGGAGCGCTTGACTCCTGAAGACCGGCGACAGGCGCTCGAGGAACTGGCGCGGCTGCGCGTTGATTTTCCTAAGGTCGAGATGCCGGACCGCGTTCTGGCCGGATTCGTACACCCGCCCTCGACTCCGGAAGAATGCGTTTTCGCTCAAACGACCACGTGCGTTTCAGCCGATCTTGCGACTCGCATCACCCCGTGCCAGTTTGGGGGCAGTCCAGTCTGCTCGGAGTGCGGTTGCATCGCCTCCGCGGGACTGGCTTCTTTTGGCAGGTACAAGCTGGCAGGTCTGGTCCCGGTTTCGGACATTTTCTACCTTTCAAGGCGGGTAGGCGAATGGGTCGGCGGCGAGCAGGTTAGAGATTCGACGTCGCTCGGTGCGCGCGCGGCCGCTTCAGGAGGCCCGACAAAAGGGTAATGGCTCAATTTGGTGTTTTGTAGCGGCGGTCTGTGACCGCCGGACGGCGCTCCCTTACAGGGCAGGCTTCGAGCGCCGCTACATGGAAATTCTCAGGAGGCAGTTTGTGACCAACCGAGCGCGCCTGTGCCGGTCCCTCGCGTGCTTAATGGCCGTTCCTCTCGCTGCCACCGGCCTCGCGCAGACCTCCAAGGTGGGCGCGACTCTTCAAGGCAGGGTCGCGGACACGACCGGCGCTCCAGTCTCAGGCGCGGAAGTCCGGCTGCGCTCGACCGAGACGAATCAGCTCCGCGCGCTTAAGACCGATGGGCGTGGCTCTTTCAGCGCCAGTGAGCTTACGGTCGGAACTTACGAGGTGCGCGTCGAGCAGCCTGGCTTTGCGCCCTACCAGCACACCGGAGTCGAGCTCTCCGTGGGCCAGAGAATCAGCCTAAACATCGAGTTGGTTCCGGCCGCCCTCCAACAGCAGGTGACCGTCACCGCGCAGCCGCCGTCCATCTCACCTTCCGAGACTACGTTCACCACCACGGTGGATCACGAGAGGATTGAGGAGAGTCCAGTCAGAACTCGCAACCTCCTGGATTTCGTCCTGCTCGCCCCCGGGGTCACCGGCGCGAATCCGCAACAGGCCGGCGGAACCCAGACTCCGCTGGCCGGCAGCGGCTTCACTTTCGGGGGCCTGCGCGCGCGCAGCAACACCGTCTCGATCGACGGGCTCGACAACAACGACGAATTCACAGGCGCCAGCCGCACGGAGCTTTCGCCCGAGATCGTGCGCGAGTTTCGGGTGGTCAATAACGGCCTTTCGGCCGAATTCGGCGGCGCCGCGGGAGGCTCGATCAACGTCGTCACTAAAAGCGGGAGCAATACTTTCCACGGCGACGACTTTATTTTCGTTCGAAACGGGATCTTTGACGCGAAGGAACCCTTTGAAACCGAG
Source organism: Acidobacteriota bacterium (assembly GCA_003224635.1). Taxonomy (GTDB): domain Bacteria; phylum Acidobacteriota; class Terriglobia; order UBA7540; family UBA7540; genus QHZK01. The sequence continues at coordinate 3,612 of QHZK01000427.1, forward strand.
GCCAACGAACGTGTGGAGCCGCAGGTGAACCGATACCGGCTGGGGTCCTCGCTCGGCGGACCCCTGAGGAAGGACCGGACCTTCTTCTACGAGGCGATCGAGCAGGAGAGCGAGAGGGAGGAAGGGATTTCGCGTATTCAGCCCGCCGTGGTTTCCGTCATCAACAACTTGCTTCACGCTGGCGCGTGGCCGGGCACCGGCACACAGCACATCACGGACGGAACCTTTCCAGAGGCATCATCTGAGACCGAGGCCTCAG
>QHZK01000008.1 GCA_003224635.1 Acidobacteriota bacterium
TTCGATTTCTCCCGTCATGCTCCTAAGTCACAACCTTTCAGGGAATTACAGCAGGGCTCCTCTAATATTCTACCGTGTTTTCTGCGCCTGTCAAGAATCGCAGTCCCGTGCTTCGCTCGGAGTAGACCTTTTGCTATAATTATGGGCTGAAGCGGGAGGCGGGGTGATGTGTCATTCATTCAAAAGTCTCCGCAGCAAACGCGTTGCCTGACTAACAGGCGACCCTTCGGTTCGCCTCCGACATCGACTGCCCATCCAGGAGGACTTACTTATGGCCCCGCCCAAGGTCTACAAGAACTTCATCGACGGTGAGTGGGTTGAATCGACCAGCGGGAACACGTTTGATGACATCAACCCGGCCAACCGTCACGAGCTCGTCGGCATGTTCCAAAAGTCGAACGCCCGGGATGTTGAGATGGCGGTCGCGGCGGCGAAGGAGGCTTACAAAGCGTGGCGGCTGGTCCCGGCGCCCAAGCGCGGCGAAATCCTCTTTCGCGCGGCGCGCCTTCTGCTCGAGAGCAAGGAAACGCTGGCCGAGCAGATGACGCGCGAAATGGGCAAGGTGCTGGAAGAGACGCGCGGCGACGTGCAGGAAGCCATCGACATGACCTTCTACATGGCGGGCGAGGGCCGGCGGCAGTTCGGCCAGACGACGCCTTCAGAGCTCCAGAACAAGTTCTGCATGAGCGTGCGCAGCCCGATCGGCGTCGCCGCGCTGATCACGCCGTGGAATTTCCCCATGGCCATCCCCTCGTGGAAGACCATGCCGGCGCTCATCTGCGGCAACACGGTGGTGCTCAAGCCCGCCCAGGACACGCCGCTTTCGACCTACAACCTGGTGCAGATTTTGGAGGAAGCGGGCGTCCCGCGCGGCGTGGTGAACCTCGTGACGGGGACCGGGTCCGAGGTCGGCGCGCCGCTGCTGCGCCAGGCAGACGTGCGCCTGGTCTCCTTCACCGGCTCGACCGAAGTCGGCCAGGAGGTCTCAAAGGTGTGCGCGGCGTCTTTCAAGCACACCTGCCTCGAGATGGGCGGCAAGAACGTCATCCTGGTGATGGACGACGCCAAGCTCGACCTGGCGGTGGACGGCGCCGTCTGGGGCGGCTTTGGGACCACCGGACAGCGCTGCACCGCGGCAAGCCGCGTGGTGGTTGACAGGAAGGTCTACCGGGAATTCACGGAGCGGTTTGTGGAGCGCGCCCGCCGCCTCAAGGCCGGCAACGGACTCGACCCCGAGGTCCAGATGGGGCCGCTCATCAACGAGGCGCAGTTGAGCGCCGTCGAGAAATACGTCGAGATCGGCAAGAACGAAGGCGCGAAACTCCTGTGCGGCGGACAACGGCTCACCGGCGACGGATACGACTGCGGCGCCTTCTACGCTCCCACCGTCTTCGGCGATTGCGACCCCAAGATGCGCGTCGCGCAGGAGGAAATCTTCGGGCCGGTCGTTTCCGTCATCCCTTGCGACGGTCTGGATGAGGCGATCGACATTGGCAACGGAGTGGTGTACGGCCTTTCCTCGTCGATCTACACCCAGGATGTCAACAAAGCGTTCAAGGCGATGCGGGAAATGGAAACGGGTATTTTCTACGTCAACGCTTCCACCATCGGCGCCGAGACCCACCTGCCCTTCGGCGGCACCAAGCAGACCGGCAACGGCCACCGCGAAGCGGCCACGGCGGCGCTCGATTTCTATTCCGAGTGGAAGTCGATCTACGTGGATTACAGTGGGAAGTTGCAGCGCGCCCAGATCGACAATGCGTAGCGAGTTTTCGAGAGGGCTACCTCGCTAGCCCAGCATCTCGTGGGGAAACTGTTGCGATGTCATTCTGAGCGAAGCGAAGAATCTCGCTCTGAATTGTTTCACTTCGTCCCAAACAGGCGGCTAGCGGGTCACCTTCCCGTACCAACCGTCACTAAGGTCCTTCCAGTCGCGGTTAGCAGATTCGATTAAAGCAACCTTCCTGGCGCGTAGCCACCCCTTAATCTCGGTCTCGCGATTGATGGCGGCCCGCACGTCGCCAAACGTTTCGTAGTAAACCAGCCGGTTGATCTGGTAACGCGAGGTGAAACCGGGTACGAGCTTGCGTCGATGCTGGAGAGCTCTGCGTTCCAAGTTGTTGGTCACGCCTGCGTACAAGGTGCAGGACTTGTTGGCCATGATGTACACGTAATACGTTTTCATGAGCCAGGTCTTCCCGTGCTCACGCTTACCAATCGCCGCGAGTTCGCAAATGGCCTTCGGCTTCGCCTGGCCAAATCCAGAGCGAGATTCTTCGTCGCCTGCGGCTCCTCAGAATGACAGCTCCTCCTGGGCTCAAGAGATCGCAGGCGCTCAACGGCCTGCGTCTGCGCCAGCCGGCGTGGATGCTCGTTGCAGTTACAAAGTATCCTCTGGTTGTAGGTAGCCTATTTTCCGTGGCAGAAAGGCTCTAAGGGGATCTCGCGACAAGCCTGCCGAATTGCTTCCTTGGTAGTCTCACGCTCCAAGTAATTCGCTGTCGCTTCCGTCTCGCCGGTTCCAGTAACTTCGACGAACGAAGCTTCATTCTTCAAGAATTCAGGCAAACGCGGTGCGAAAGCGGCAACTTCACTTTGAAACTCGGCATCGACAACGAGAATCCGGTATTCACCTGGCGGCACGTAGCCAAACGTAGTTTGCGGTCCACTCAACCGATTGTAATAACACGACTCGCGAAGCGTCAGATGAGTGTCTGCCGGCGCCAACAGTGCGACGACGTCGCGGTGTCCGCTGGGGAAAGCCTGCACCTTAACGGAAACGTCGCCCGACTTCATGCTGACGACAAGTCGAAGAGGAGCCTCGCTGCCCGAACTCAGTTCGAATCCCTCAGGAGCAAGCTCATTCGGTCCTTGAGCAAAGGCCTGGATGCGGCCCGGCATTGGGTACGTTAATGAATAACGTCCCGGCCGGACTTTGTTGAGAACAAACCTCCCGTCCCGATCCGGCTGAGCCCAGATTTCAAAACCCCCTCCGAGCGGGTGAAGGCAGAAAGGGGCTGCTTCCACGGGGGTTGCGGCCGGTGGTCGATCCACGAGTTCTACGACCCCCTGAAGCTCGAAGACCGAATCGGTCTGCCCCGCCAGCGGTAGGCATCCGATAAACAACACTGCTGAACACAGAATCTTCATTGGCGAAGTTCCTTTGAATACCTCACGCTGGCTGCACTAGGCCGAAGGTTGCCAGCGCCTCTTACTGCTGCGGAGCCTGAACCGTGGAGTCCGCTCTTTGAGGAGGATTGATTTGAACTGAGGTCGCGGCCAGTTCTTCGGGCAAGGGATGGGGTCCCAAGCCGAGTTTCATGATGGACTTTGCGTCCGGCAAGCCAGTCGCGCCGAAGCCGTTGGCGGTCTGATAGTGGCGCATCGCGTCGCGCGTCCGATCATCCCAGCGTCCGGTGGGCTCGCCCTGATAGTAGCCGGCGTGGGACAAGGCGCCCTGGATCTCTCCCACGCGCCCCGAGCCCAGGCGTACTTTCGTCCAGGAGGGCTGACGGCGGGCGGACGTTTTCCGGCGGCTGTGCCTGCTGCGGGATGGACTTAGCGACTGCCGGTGATGTGAGGTTGTTCCTGTGGTTTCATGGGCCGCCGGCCGTTGACCTTGGAGGCTCAACGCGGATGCCGACGGGCGCTTGGCTCGCGCCGAGAGTTGCCCGGGCAGGAGACTGACTCCCGTCACTAGAATTGCCAGCGAAAACCCAAATTTCCGTGTGTTGAATTTCACCATTTTTAAACCGGCGAAGCCGCCCGCTCGCTCGCGCGGATCAAGCTTCCGCCGCCCCCTATCTTTGTCTTGAATTTGCGATCTCTTGTATCTGCAATATCTGCGATCTTGAATTTACGATTTCGGCCGTAGCGGCGGTCTGTGACCGCCGTATTTTCGGTGCTCCCCTCCAGGGCAGGCCTCGAACGCCGCTACAACTCGGCGGTCATAGAGCGCCGCTACAGCTCAGGGCAGCCGGTCAGCAAGAAAGAGCGTTGTGTACGTCCCTTCGTTCTGACGCGCCACAAGCAAGACCACGTCCATTCCGGACTTCAACTGCGCCTGCAGGCGTTCGAATTCGTCCACCGACGTTACCGCCTGGCGATTGATGCTCAACACCAGATCGCCCGCCTCAACGCCGAGTTCTTCGGCGAAGCTATCGGGCTTGACCTCAGTCACTCGGACACCTTGGGGGCTCGCCAAGTGCAATTTGGCGGCGAGCGTTTCCGCCTGATCGTGCGTAAGGCTGCGCACGGTCACGCCCAGCGCTCCGCCGCCGCTCGACTCGCCCGATCGCGGCCCGCCGGACTCATTCTGCGCGACGCGCGTCTCGCCGACGATCTTGTTGCGGTCGCCCACTTCCACGGCGGCCGACATGCGCTTGCGGTCCCGAAGGAAATCGACGTTAAGCTTTTTCCCGACCTCGCTGTCCGAGACCACCGAGACAAGCTGATCGCCGCCGGAGACGGGCTTCCCGTCCACGGCGATAATAACGTCACCGATTTTCAGGCCCGCGCGTTCGGCGGGGCTGCCCGGCTCGACGCTGTTGACGACCACTCCGTGCTCGGCCCCAAAACTGCGCAGCAGCGCGGGGTTAGTCTGATTCAGGAACTGGACGCCGATGGCGCCCCGGCGCACGGCGCCGGTCGAGATGATCGAGTTGTAGACCTTGCGCGCCGTATTCGACGGCATCGCGAAACCTACTCCGTCGGAGGTGCCACGCCGGGTCGCGATCGCCGTGTTGATGCCGATCACTTGCCCGGCCAGGTTGACCAGCGGCCCGCCGCTGTTGCCCGGATTGATGGCTGCGTCGGTCTGCAGGAAGCGCTTGAACTGGCTTTTCTGACCGCCCTCGATATCGCGCATCTTGGCGCTGATAATCCCGGCCGTCACCGTGGATTCGAGGCCGAACGGGCTGCCTACCGCCAGCACCCAGTCACCCACGCGCATGGCGTCGGAATCTCCGAGCTGGGCGGCGGCGAGGGCCCTGCCCGCGTCGACTTTGATCACGGCCAGGTCGGTCTGCTTATCGGCGCCCACGAGCTTGGCGACGTAGCCCCTCGGGTTTTCATCCCCATAGACGAACACGCGAATACGGTCCACTGCCTTGTCTTCGCTGTCGCGCATCACGACGTGATAGTTGGTGAGGACGTAGCCGCTCTTGTCCAGGATCACACCCGAGCCCAGGCTCTGCTGCCGCAAATCTCCCTGCGGTCCCTCGGGACGGAACAGGCGATCGAAGAAATCGTCGAACGGCGCCTCGTCAGGCGAGCTGAACTTCTTTCGGCTGACGCTCACCATGGATTCGGTGTTGATGTTGACCACTGCGGGTTCGACGGCTTCGGCAACCTTGGCGAAGGAGCTTGACAGCTCCACCGGCGATGGTGGAGGAAGAGGCCTGGCATCGGGAGCGCCGCCAAACGGACGGGCTGCTCGCACTCCTCTGGAGACAATGGTTCCGATGGCGATTCCCACACCCAGCGTGACTACAACCGCCAACGCTGCCAAGTACCGACGTGCGCCCATTTTTAGCCTCGCTCGGGATTCTGCATTCTGTTATCCCGATGATGATACGGCCTAATTATACAACAAATTTGAATAACGCGAGCCACCCGAAACGATAGGTAGTGTCACAGTACCAAACGATAGGTTAGTGGGGCCAATTCGCTGTAACGGCGCTCTATGAGCGCCGTCTGGCGGTCGTAGACCGCCGCTACAAAGACTATGCCGCCCTAAGCTCGATCCTACCCATTAACCTCGTCGCCCGTAAAGCAACTCAGCGAGATCGTAGACAGCGGCGGCGATCCGTTGTTGCCAAGTTGAGACAGTTTTCCGGGACTTTCGCCCGCCTTCGCAGACTTCAAATAGGAGTTGCTGTGGCCACGCTTGTTCGGTCCCAAGACCACGCCCCCCGCGAAATCACAGGGTGCGGCTGCGCTCACCCGCCGATGTTGGTCGGTCCGAGGGGAATTGCCTTGCTAAGCGCAGCATGACAGCCACCAAGTGATGAGCACCTTATATGCCAAACAGAAAAGTTCTTCAGTTTGTCAGTTTATCAGTTCTCAGCTCTCTGCCTTCGGTCCTGACTGCGAGCCTCAAAGGCTGGACGACTGAAAGACTGAAAGATTGGCTTCGTTTTTCCGCCTCTTTTAAGTTAAGTTGTTAATTCTAAAAAACCTAGCGGCTTCGTTCCCCGAAAAAATTCCTCCTTTTTCAGACTTTTGATCGAGGATCGAGGCCAAGCCGTGATATTCCGAAGTTCACCCTACCACATCGCCACGAGGTAGGTGAGACGGATGGGACGGGCGGGACAAATTATCTTTGGGTAGCCCAGACTTCCTGCTTTTTGGAAGTCTGCGGCTTTTCCAATGGGAGAACCGCACACCTGCAAGAACACAGCAGGTCTGCGCTACCTGGGAATGGCGAGACGCTGGCGCTCAGGTGCAGAGTTTCATCCAATATTCACCCCTCAACCGGCGAAGGCGCGCCCCCGCCCAACGCCTCCGATACAGCCATCCCCCCTAGAATCAACAGGGAACCCAACACGACCTTGCCGCCCAGCCGCTCCCCCAGGACTAACCGGGAAGTGGCGGCCGCGAAAACGGGTTCAAAGGCGAAGATGAGCGCGGTGTGGGCCGCCGGAGTGTATCGTTGCGCCCAGTTCTGCACCGAGAAGGCGAATCCAGTCGCCAGCACGGCGGTGACCAGCACGGCTACAACCAGGCCGGTCGTCCAGTGCAGTGTCCGGTCGCGGTCGAACGGAAGGGCGACCGTGGCCAGCACGCCGACGACAAGAATCTGGACGGGGACAAGATTGAGGAAGGAGTAGCTTTCGGCGTAGTGGCCCACGAGCACGATGTGCACGGCAAAGGAGATGGCTCCCGCGAGCGTCAGCAGGTCGCCACGGTTCACGCCCGCAAAGCCCGCCGGCAGGACCAGGAAGTAAATCCCTGCCAGGCCGAGGATCGCGCCGGCAACGCTCGCGCCGCGCAGCCGGACGCCGTAGAGCATCAGGATCACCGGCACCAGAATCACGCTGAACCCGGTGATAAACGCCGACTTCGAGGGACTGGTGTACAGCAGGCCCCAAGTCTGGAAGACGTAGCCCCCAAAGAGGAACACGCCGAGGACCAGCGAGGGGACACAGGCCCTGGGATCAACCCGCCCGCGCGCCAGCACCCACAAAAGCAGCAGCCCGGCCAAAGTGAACCGCAGGGACATGAACGGGAGCGGCGACGCGTCCTCGAGTGCGCCCTTCACGATGACGAACGTGGAACCCCAGATGAATGTGGTGAGCAACAATAGAAGCTCGGCAAGCGTTCGTTTGCTCAAGTCGATTCAGCTCCAGATCTCGGGCCATTTCGAGACGCGAGTAAGCGGCGGGTTTCACAAACCCGCACCTACGTCGATCAAAGAATAACGAGATTAAACACTTGACACAAATCCTCACGCAAAGACGCCAAGGCGCAAAGAAATTCATCGGATTTTAAGCTAGCTCTCCCCTCTCCCCTTGCGGGAGAGGGGCCGGGGGTGAGGGGTAGTCCCCGATCCTTGGGTCAAGTGCATAATCCCGAAGAATAAACGAAAGGACAGAGCGAGGCGAGTGCAGATCGGCGTACTTCCGGCTGCCAACTCCAACAAGGGGGGCGGCGGAGCCGGACGCAGCCGCTGGTCAGCTTGTGCATGTTCCACATGCCACCGTGAGGCCTGGGCCGGCAAATGGGAGCGGAACTCACAATGGAGCAGGTTCAGAGTCTTGACCACGCCTCACACCCGCCTCCGACAAACTGGACCACTTCCAGCCTGTCTCCAGCATGGACGGGTGTCTGACCCCAATTCCCGCGCGAGACGATTTCGAGGTTGCGCTCGACAGCCACCCTGTCGGCAGGCAGCTTCAGCCAATCGATGAGGACCGCGAGCGTCAGGCCGTCCGGTATTTCCCGCGGCTCGCCGTTCAGTTGAATCGTAATCAACGCGCCTCCGGCCACGTCAATTTTGAGCGCCTCGGCCCTCGCGCAACAATCCCCACATTGTTCCGGCATGGCGCTAAGAGGCCATCCCTGTGATTATTCGGAGGCAAGCAGTGATTCCCTCTGCCGCCCATGACGCAATTGTAGCGCAATCGGAGCCTCGAATGCGCAGTGGCTTTCTCCGCACTCTCGATAAACGCGGCGTCAGGGAACCGCCGCTGCACGGCTATAACTGTGCGGCTATAACTGTGCGGCTATAACTGTAAGGTAAGAAAAAACTTGACACGCTTGTTTTCCGCCTCGCATACTGTAATGTAGGTTCGCAATCAAGAGTCAACGTATCTTTGCATGCTCAACGCTTACGTTCCCGTCCTTGTACAGCTTATCGTCGTGGTCGTGATTGGCGCAGCCATTCTGGGCGTCTCGGCTTGGGTCGGCGTGAAGCGCCCGTCGCGCGAGAAGCTTTCGCCCTACGAGTGCGGGGTCGCGCCGGTGGGAGACGCACGCGAGCGCTTTTCCGTGAGCTTCTATCTCGTGGGGATGCTGTTTATCCTGTTCGACGTCGAAGCGGTGTTCCTTTATCCGTGGGCGGTGGTTTACCAGAGCTTGAAGTGGCTTGGCTTCATCGAAATGTTCCTGTACATCATCGTTTTGTTTGCAGGCTACGTCTACATCTGGAAGAAGGGGGCGCTCGACTGGGACCGTTGACGCCTGAAGCGGCGCTCGAGCGGCCTGCCGATCTTCTTAGCCCGTCCTGCGAGCCTCTGAATCTAACCGCGCCGCCAGAGGCATCTAACACGAGTTAGGCCCTCTTGATTGTTAGGCGCCGGCGCCCCTTCGCTGGGGGTTCTCGTCGCCTTGGGGATCGACAAAGGCGCCTATGCCAGCCGACCTTGAAACCAGCTCCGTCTTGCAGAAACTTCGGCAATTTGACTCGGGCGCGGTCGAGCACGCCGAGGTCTTTCGCGGCGAACTGACCGTGTTCATCCAGGCGGGCCAACTGCGGCGAGTCGGTGAGTTCCTGCGCGACGAGCCGGGAGTCTTGTTCAAGTATCTTTCGGACGTGACCGCGGTGGACCGTTATCCCGGTGAGCCGCGCTTCGAGATGGTGTACCACCTGCTGTCGCTCGAAACGGGCGAGCGCCTGCGATTGAAAGCCGGCATTCCCGGCGACGACCCTCGAATCGAGTCGATGGTTCCAGTCTGGCCCGGCGCCGAAGCCTTCGAGTGCGAGGTGTACGACCTTTTCGGCATCTACTTCGAGGGTCATCCCGACTTGCATCGCATCCTCATGCCGGACGACTGGGAAGGACATCCCCTGCGCAAGGACTATCCCACTGAGGGATATCGCTAGATGCCGGTTACGCTCGAAAAAATTCCGGGACAGGAAGAACGGGTCATCCTCAGCATGGGACCGCAGCACCCCTCCACGCACGGGGTGCTGCGCCTGGTGCTCGAACTCGAAGGCGAAACGGTCGTACGCGCCAAGTACGACATCGGCTATCTCCACACCGGTTTTGAGAAGTCTTTCGAGAGCAAGACCTACACGCAGGGCATCACGCTCACCGACCGGATGGACTACCTCGCGCCGCTCTCCAACAATCTGGCGTTTTGTCTGGCGGCGGAGAAGCTGCTCGACCTCGAAATCCCGCCGAAAGCGCAGTGGGTCCGGGTGCTCCTGACCGAACTCACGCGCCTCGGCAGCCACCTGGTCTGGCTGGGTACGCATGCGATCGACATCGGGGCCATGTCGGTATTTCTTTATTGCTTCCGCGAGCGCGAGGGCATCCTGCGCATCTTCGAGATGGTCTCGGGCCAGCGGATGATGACCAGCTACTTCCGCATCGGCGGGCTGGCCCTCGAGCCGCCGCTCGGGTGGCTGGACCGGGTGACGAAATTCATCGACAAGATGCCGGCGCGCATCGACGAGTACGAGGCGCTGCTGACCAGGAACCCTATCTGGTTGCGCCGCACCCAAGGCGTCGGTTACCTTTCAGCCGAGGACGCCGTCGCGCTCGGGGTTTCGGGGCCCTCGCTGCGGGGTTCGGGGGTCAAGTGGGACCTGCGCAAGAATCAGCCTTATTCGAGCTACGAGAAGTTCGACTTCGACGTGCCGACGCGCTCGGAAGGCGACGTCTACGCGCGCTACCGGGTGCGGATGGCCGAGATGCGGGAGTCGCTCAAAATCGTCCGCCAGGCGATGGAGGGCATGCCCGAAGGGCCCATCCGAGCCAACGCGCCGCACATCGTCCTGCCGGACCGCGACAGCATGAAGAACTCGATCGAGGCCCTGATTTACCACTTCAAGATCGTGACCGAGGGCTTCCACCCGCCCGTCGGCGAAGTGTACCAGTGCGTCGAGTCGCCGCGCGGCGAACTGGGGATTTACATGGTGAGTGACGGGGCGCCCAAGCCATTTCGCTGCCACGTGCGCGCTCCGTCGTTTGCCAACTTGCAGGCCCTGCCCAAGATGATCGAGGGCCGCCTGATCGCGGACGCGGTGGCGTGTATTGGCTCGATCGACGTGATTCTGGGGGAGATCGACAGGTGAAGAGAGCTGTCCTTTGTCACTTGTCCTTTGTTCGTTGCGCTCACGTCGCGCAAAGGACAAGGGACAAATGACAAAGGACAAAGGACACTTTACCGAGTATGCTATCCGAGAGTCTCAAAGCCAAATTTGACAGAGTCATCGCCCGTTACCCTTTGAAACGGTCGGCGATCGTGCCGCTGCTCCTGTTTGCCCAGGACGAGATTGGCTATGTGTCAGACGAGGCCGTCGACGAAATCGCGCGCCGCGTGGAGGTCCACCCCATCGAGGTGATTGAAGACATCGGCTACTATTCGATGCTCCGCCGTCAGCCCGTCGGCAAGCACAACTTTCAGGTGTGCACCAACATCTCGTGCCTGTTGCGCGGCGGCGAGGAGATATTCGAGCATTGTTCGAAGAAACTCGGTCTCGCCCACAAGCAGACGGCGCCGGACGGAAAGTTCTCGCTCGAAGAGGTGGAATGCCTCGGGGCGTGCTGCGGCGCGCCAGCGATGCAGGTGAATTACGACTACTACGAGAACCTGACGCCCGAGAAGCTGGACGCGCTCATTGAACGGCTTAGGAAGAGCTGAAAACGCGCGAGGCTGTCATTCTGAGGAGCCGAAGGCGACGAAGAATCTCTGTATTTGCTTTGATGCCACAAATGCCGGGATTCTTCGCTGCGCTCAGAATGACAGGGTGGGAGCATTTCTGAGCAACTTTCCAAGTCGCAAATTGTATGTCTGATTATCAGAGCTACACGAAGGGTCACCCGGCCGAGGTCAAAGTCCTCACCCGGCGGTTCGGCGTCCCGAATTCGGCCTCGATTGACGTCTCTATCGAGCACGACGGCTACAAGGCCCTGAAGAAGGCGCTCGAGATGGGGCCCGAAGCGGTCATCAACGAAGTCAAGAACTCCGGCCTGCGCGGACGCGGCGGCGCGGGATTCAATACCGGCATGAAGTGGAGCTTCGTGCCGAAGAACGTCCCCAAGCCCAAGTATATCGTGTGCAACGCCGACGAGAGCGAACCCGGCACCTGCAAGGACCGCCCCCTGATGGAGTATGACCCGCACCAGGTGATCGAGGGGATCATCATTGGCGGCTTCGCGATTGGGGCGCACCAGGGCTACATGTACGTCCGCGGTGAATATCGCTACCTGCTCGACATCGTCGATCGCGCCATCGAGGAAGCATATCAGCGCGGGTACCTGGGGAAGAATATTTTGGGCTCGGGTTTCGATTTCGACTTGGCGACACACACTGGCGCAGGCGCCTACGAGTGCGGCGAGGAGACGGCGCTTTTGAACTCGCTCGAGGGCTTGCGCGGCTATCCGCGCGTCAAGCCGCCCTTCCCGGCCGTGGTCGGCCTCTACGGCTGCCCGACGATCATTAACAACGTCGAGACGCTCTCGAACGTCCCGGCGATTCTCCTCATGGGCGCGGAGGCGTATGCCAAGCTCGGCACGCCCAAGAATGGCGGGACGCGCCTGTTCTGCTTGAGCGGCCACATCAACCGGCCGGGCGTCTACGAGCTGCCGATGGGTTTCCCGCTGCGCCGGATGATCGAGGAAGTAGGCGGCGGCATTCCCGGCGGCAAGAAATTGAAGTGCGTCATCCCGGGCGGCTCCTCCTGCCCGGTGCTGACTGCGGGCGAAATCGACGTGCCCATGGATTTCGACTCGCTGGCCAGGATCGGCTCCATGCTGGGGTCGGGCGGTGTGGTCGTCATGGACGAGGATACCTGCATGGTGAAGGCCTTGCTGCGCATCGAGCGGTTCTACGCCCACGAGTCTTGCGGGTGGTGTATCCCGTGCCGCGAGGGCACGGCTTGGCTGCAGGCGCTGCTGACGCGCTTCCACGACGGCGAGGGGATAGCCCAAGACCCGGACACCGCGCTCGACGTGTCCTTCAATATCCTGGGCAAGACGCTTTGCCCGCTGGGTGACGCCGCGGCGCTGCCCGCGATCAGCATCTTGAAAAAGTTCCGGAGTGAGTTCGAGGAGCACCTGAAGCTGGGCGCCTGTCCGTATGAGAGGAAAGCCGTTGCCGTGGGATAGAACCGGGGTTCGGGGTTCGGGATTCGGGATTCGAGGAGGCGGGCGCCCTGCCACTTTGGCAGATTCAAGGTGAAGAACTATAAGGAGCTGGAAGTTTGGCAGAAATCGAAGAATTTCGCCGTCACAGTTTACAGGGCTACCGAAGCGTTCCCACGGGCCGAGCTGTTTGGCCTTTCAGCCCAGATTCGGAGGGCGGCAACCTCCGTGCCGGCCAACATAGCGGAAGGATGGGGCAGAGGTTCAACCCGCGAATATATTCAGTTTCTGTTGATTGCGCGTGGTTCTCTTATGGAACTGGAAACACACCTCATCGTCGCGGACGAGTTGCACTACTTCAAGCCAGGGAACGTTGCAGGCCCTTTCCTGGAAGAGATTAAGGGTATCGGGCAGATGTTGAACCGTCTCATTCAAGCCCTCAGGGATCGTTAATGCCATTGATTACTCGCATGAAACCACGGCGGCGGGTCTTGGTTTGCGAACCCCGAACCCCGAATCCCGAACCCCGAGAATTAAAGCCATGACTACGGTTACGGCCACAACAGTGACACTGACCATCGACGGCAAGCCCGTCACGGTTCCCGCCGGGGCTCTGCTTATCGAGGCCGCGAAGCGGGCGGGGATCGAAGTCCCTTCGTTTTGCTACTACCCGGGACTGGCCCTGCAGGGCGCGTGCCGCATGTGCCTGGTCTCGATTGAGAAAATGCCCAAGCTGCAGACCGCCTGCACGACGGTAGCCAGCAACGGGATGGTGGTCCACACCGAAAACGATGAGGTCGCCAAC
>QHZK01000425.1:0-3908 GCA_003224635.1 Acidobacteriota bacterium
CTCCCCACTTGCCCAGCCGCTCGGCAACTACGGCGTCGCTCACGGCGCGGTTGATGGAGCCTTTCATGGTGATGTTGCCCGGGTTCTTGGTGTGGAACTCGACCGCGGTTCCGCTGGCGGCGTCTTTCGGGACCACCAGGTAACCGTCCAGTTCACCCTTTCGGATCTGGTCCAGTAATTCTTCCCGGGACTGCTCCTCCGATGCCGGCTGGCTGACGGTTTTGACCACTTGGAAAGTGGGTTCACCGCTCGGCAACTTCCCGGTCAAGCGCCGAGTGATGGAGGCCGCGAGGCCCCCGTTGTCATCCAGGATGGCGAGCTTTAGCGTATGGTCGAGCTGGCGCGTCGACATGATGATCTGGAAGGCGAAGACGCCGATCGTGAGCAGAGGCAGCGCAATGGTGCCCCAGAGGAAGGCCTTCGTGCGCACCCGCGTCACGTATTCACGCTTGATGATGAGCCAGATTTTACGCATGGCCGTTCGAGACCTTTTCAATGAAGATGTCGTTCAGGGGAGGCTCGATCAGCTCGAAGCGGGAAATTCGCACGCCGCTTTGGACCGCCGCCTTTAGAATCTCCTGCGCGTCGGCGCCAGGCCGTAGCTTCGCCTCCACCATGGCCCCGAAGCGATTGACGCTCTCGACCAACGCCGGCTGGTTCAGGAAATCGCCGTCCGTGGGGCCTGAGTATTCGATCCGCACCGTGTTCTTTCCGTAGGATTTCTTGATCGCCTGGAGTTCGCCGTTCAGAATGTTGCGGCCCCTGTCGATGAGGCAGATCGAGTCGCACATCATCTCCACTTGCTCCATGCGGTGGGTGGAGAGGATGATGGTGGAGCCCTGGTCCCTCAACTCCAGCATGATGTCCTTGATCGCAACAGCATTCAGCGGGTCGAGGCCGGCGAACGGCTCATCCAGGATGATGAGGGGAGGACGGTGAAGAATGGCGGCTATGAACTGCACCTTTTGCTGCATGCCTTTGGAGAGGTCGAGAATCTTCTTTTCCGACCACGCCGCAAGCTCCAGCCGCTCCAGCCACTCGCCGGCCCGGCGGTGGGCCTCGGCCTCTGGAACTCCCTTCAAGGCGGCGAGAAAGACCAGGACCTTGCGCACCTGCATGCGCGGATATAGGCCGCGCTCCTCGGGCAGATAGCCGATCAGGTCCTGGGTGTGGTCGCTTAACGGCTGGTCGAGAATCCGAATCGAACCCTGGTCGGGTATGAGGATGCGCATGATCATGCGCAGGGAGGTGGTCTTGCCGGCGCCGTTCGGCCCGAGCAGGCCGAAGATGGCTCCGCGCCGGATTCGCAGGCTCAAGTCGCTGACTGCGGTCAGGGAGTTATAGCTTTTGGTAATGCTTTCGACGACTACTGCGTCCGTCGTTGCCGTCATTCGCTCTCCGTCGTGTGGCGGCGCTCCGGTCGCACCCAGTGGTAAGAGACTGCCCCATCCAGCGAGCTGCGGCATCCCTTTGCCCGACTGAGGTCACAGCGGGAGCTTTCTACGAACGACCCGCGATCGTCGTGAAGCAAAAGCCACTTTGTAGCATCGAATGTAGCACGAAAGGTGTCAGCGGACAAATGAATTCCGGTAGGGCCGGTTTTGGCTTCGTTTGCCCGTAAGGCCCTCGAAATCGACTGCGGCGGCCCTTAAATTGGGTTCGTTTCGCGACCGTTTTTTAGTTAACTTGCTGATTCTATGACACCTGGCAGCTTCGTTTGGGATGATTTTTAGGGTTAAAACTCGGTTTGCACGATTCCCAGTCGAGCATGTCGCCCATCCTCCAGCGTTCCTAAGCCTAGCACATCGGGCTGGGGACAATGGAGACAAATGGGACATATATTCTGGTGTATCCTCAGGAAAGGTGTTAACCCATGCGAAATGTGGTGATTATCGGCTCAGGCTGCGCCGGATTGACGGCGGCCATTTACGCCGCGCGCGCCAACTTGATCCCCCTGGTCGTCCGGGGCAGCGAAGCGGGCGGTCAGTTGACCCTGACGACCCTCGTGGAGAATTATCCTGGCTTCCCCAAAGGCGTGCAGGGACCGAAGCTCATCGAGTTGATGCAACTGCAGGCGCTCGAGTTCGGCGCTAAGTTTCTGGAGGGCGACGTAACTCGCGCGGACCTTTCCCGGCGCCCCTTTGTGCTCGACGTGGGTCCGGAGCGCCTCGAGACGCGCACGCTCATCATCGCCAGCGGCGCCTCGGCCAAGATGCTGGGTCTCGAGTCCGAGCGCAAGCTGCTGGGCCACGGCGTTTCCACCTGCGCCACCTGCGACGGCTACTTCTTCCGCGGCAAGCCGGTGGTGGTGGTCGGGGGCGGCGATACGGCGGCGGAAGAGGCGCTCTTCCTCACCCGCTACGCCACGGAGGTGTCCGTTATCCACCGGCGCGGCCAGCTCCGCGCGTCGAAGATCATGCAGGACCGCCTGCATCGCAACGAAAAGGTCAAGTTCGTTTGGAATTCCGTGGTCACGGACGTGCTCGATGCCGACAAGGGCGAAGTGACCGGGGTGAGGCTCAAGGACGCTCCGAGCGGCGAGGAAACGGTAAGAGCCTGCGCCGGAGTTTTCATCGGCATCGGCCACTCGCCCAACACGGCGCTTTTCCGCGGCCAGCTCGAGATGAACGAGGTCGGGTACCTCAAGACGCACGACGGCTCGAAGACTAACGTTCCCGGCGTCTTTGCCGCGGGCGACGTCCAGGACCATATCTACCGGCAGGCCGTCACCGCCGCAGGGTCCGGCTGCATGGCCGCTATGGACGCCGAGCGGTTCCTTGAGGCCGAACACTGAGGGCGAAGTGTACGAGGCAGGGCTGAAACGGATGAAACGATGAGCAAGCTTCAGTACGTGGTTCGCATCGACAAAGACCCTGACAGCGATTGGGGGGCATCGGTGCTGGACTTGCCCGGCTGCGTGGCGACCGGGAAGACGATTGACCAAGCCCTTCGCCGCATCCAGCGGGCAGTGGCGCTCCATATTCGCGGGATGCGCGAGGACGGATTGACTCCTCCTAGGCCAAAACACCGCGTCATTACGCCGGTGCGCACACCGCGTCGCGTAAATTTTTTCGCGACCATCGAGGTGGCGGCGTGACCCCGTAGCCGAGGACCAAAAGCGGGCCGCGCATGAGCGCCTGAGTCGTTGGGCCGACAGCGTATTGCCATGTCGAGGACGGTTTTCCGCCGGCGATGGATCGTAGCTGCAGACACACGACGCGCCGCTGCGTCACCCGCGAAATGCGTAAAGAGTGAAGTCTCGAAGGAGGCAGCCGACGTGATGAAGGAGCGTTTCACCCAAATTAGACCGGAGGATGTCCGTTACATAAAGCTTGGGCGCAAAGGAAGGTGGGAAAGTGAATGTATACAAAAGGGGATCGCCCGGATTGGCTTCGACACCCATAAACCAGATGTGTTCAACCATTGCACCGACGGGGACTGGGAGTGGGTCGAAGACTACTGGCTGAAGCACCCCAAGAAACCCAGGAAGCCCGCCGTAGCGGCAAACTTTTCAGGGCAGTTACAAAAGTTTTTCGAGGATCAGGGGCGAATACTCTGGATTACATTTCATGCCAGGCGGCTATTTTGGGCATTTCTGAATGACGCCAAAGCCACAGCGGACGGAGAAGGCGCTTTCCGTCCTGTGAAAGACAGGTGGCGAGATCGCGACCTGTCGAATGATGAGTTGAGCGTGGACAAGTTGCCAGGATTCGTAACTATGCTGCGAGGGTTTCAGGGGACTTCCTGTAACGCCAAAAGGGCCACAGACATCGTAGAACGAATAAACGGCCGCAGGTCAGGTGAAGTCTCCGAGGCTAAAGAGACACTGGATCGGCTCACAGAAGCAATGATTGGGGTTGTCAAGCGGCTGGACCCTTGCGACTTAGAGCTACTCGTCGATCTGATTT
>QHZK01000425.1:3952-4362 GCA_003224635.1 Acidobacteriota bacterium
GGCGAAAGGGCCTTCGTACAAGTAAAGTCGAAAACCAGCCAGCAGGAATTCGCTGAGTATGAAGCGGTATTCGGCAAGCCCGACGGAGGGTACTCGCGGATGTTCTACGTGTACCACACCGGCACGATTCAGACCGAGAATGACAAAGTGTCTCTGGTCGACGCCGAGAAACTGGCTAGAATGGTCGTGGAAGCTGGATTGACCCAGTGGGTCATCAATAAAGCGACTTGAGGACGGGATGGCCGACAACCGACCTCAAATTTCTCGCTACAAGTTTCTGAGCGGTGATATTCCTCACCTCACCCTTTTAACCTTCACCCTTCAGGCTTTACCCTTCGCGCACTTCGCCTGTCACTGTAGTTTCTCGCAGACGGCGAACCCGTCGCGCAGTGGGATCACAGTGGTGAAGA
>QHZK01000442.1 GCA_003224635.1 Acidobacteriota bacterium
TGGCACGCCGGCCTTGGCAGGGGCGCCCTGGCCCCTTACGATTACAACCGGGGGAGGAGGAGGCACGCCAAACTTGACTAGTCCGGTCCTCGATCTGTTCACCGGCAGGATCTTTATTGGTGACGGCGCGGGCGTGGAGCATCTCGTCAGGACGACCGACAACTGCACCGGCGCCGTTGCCCCACCCTGCGTGGATTCAACGACTCTTACCCTTCAAGGCGCCGCCCTCGACGATGGGCCGCTCGTGGATGGCAGCACTGGGAAGGTCTTTGTATTTCAGGGGGGCACCGGCCTCGGGGCCGGGGGCATGGTTGAAGTGGTGCAAGCGAATGAAGACTTCACGGGCGCTGTCACCGCGACCTTCGGTCCAAAAAAGGGGACCGGGGAGTATATCGGCGCCTTCAACAACGCCTACTTCACAGGGAGCGGCACCCCGCTCCTCTACGTATGCGGCTCGGACGTCCCCGGCGGGGGCAATGGTGTCGCTGCGTTGTGGGTCACCGGCTTTACCGGCTCTGCCATGAACACCACAGGCGTGACCGGTCCAACCGAAGTGCTGGCACTCTCAGCGGGGAACAACAGCCCGTGCTCGCCCTTGACCGAATTCTTTAATCCCAACATCGGCGGCGGCACAGACATTCTTTTTGTATCCGTGGGGGCGCAATGCACGAGTGGAGACACTAACGGCTGCATCCGGTCCTTCGACATCACCAGCGGCCCGACCTCGCTTATCCGCAGCGGCCCCATAGACGAGCCAAGCGGCACCAGCGGGATCGTGGTCGATAACGCCAGCGCTTCCGCCGGGGCTTCCAGCATCTACTTCTCGACCCAGGGCAATGCTACGTCCGGCCTGTCTTGCGGCGGCGTAACCACGGGCGGCGGCTGCGGCATCAAGCTGACTCAGGGGGCTTTCCAGTAACGGGCGGGGTTGAAAGCCCGCCCTTCCTTCAGAGTCGGGGGTGGGTTGAAATCCGCCCTTACAACTGACACAATCCAATTTCAAATGCGGGTAGCCACGGCACGGGTTATAGGTGCCGTGGGCCTCCGCGTGATAACAAGAACCCACGGCACTAACCCTTCGCTCCGCTCAAGGGCAGGCTTCGTGCCGTGGCTACCAATCCAATTTCGAGTGAGGTCGCAATTATGAATACACCGAATGAAACGGGCCGGCCTCCCACCGTCGCCGGTGGAAGCACCGGCGCTGCAAGAGGGGAGGCACGCGCGGCGAAGAAGCCTTATCGCAAGCCAGCGGTGCGCTTCGAGCGCGTCTTCGAGGTCAACGCGCTGACGTGCGGCAAGATACAGTCTACGCAGGCGTCGTGCGCGCATAACCGGAAGAACTCGTAGCGCGAACCGTGGTTCTTGGTCTTCGCTCCATTGTCCTTTGACGGAGGACGAGGAGTAGCGTTTGACGTAGTGTTCCCTGTAGCGCAGACCTGTTTTTCCAGGTCTGCGGCACTTCGTCGTTGAGCAAGGGACAAGCCGCAGACCCCAACATCGGGGTCTGCGCTACCTCCCCTCACCCCGACCCTCTCCCTGAGGGAGAGGGTGACCGAAGGTCGGGTGAGGGTTCGCCCTATGGCGAGGCTGAAGCCCCGCCCTCTTACACCGAGCTTGGGAGCTGATCGCATGAGTTCTCTCTACATTGCCCGAAGCACTGAGATTGCCGCTCGCGTGCTGGGCGGCGAGATGATGATCATGTCGGCGCGCGATTCGACCCTGTTCAACTTGAACGAGGTGGGCACCGCCATCTGGACGGCGGCGGACGGCGTGACGCCGCTCGAGGAGATCGTGGAGCGGAAGGTTTGCGCCGAGTTTGAAGTCGAGCCGGCGGAGGCCCTGAAGGACGCCGAGAGCTTCGTCAAAGAGCTGGCAGACCGCGGGATTCTGCTCGTCTCCGATCAGCCCATCAAGTCCGCCGCGCCCGCGCTGTAGCGGCGCTCTGTGAGCGCCGGGCGGCGGTCATAGACCGGAAGGCGGCGGTCATAGACCGCCGCTACAGGGGTAAGGAGTCCTCATGACGCTGATGCAGGAAATGAACCAGCGGGCGCTCGATGCGGGCGTGCCCTTGAGCGTCCACCTGGACGTCACGTACCGCTGCAACGAGCGCTGCGTACACTGTTACCTCGACCACGACGATCACGGGGAGATGACCACGGCGGAGATGCTCGACGTGATCGACCAGTTGGCCGAAGCCGGCGTCTTCTTCCTCACCTTGAGCGGCGGCGAGGTCCTGATGCGCATGGACTTCTTTGACATCCTCGAGCGCGCCCGCTCCCTGCAATTCTGCGTTAAGATCAAGACCAACGCCTTCATGATCGGCGAGAAGCAGGCGGACCGCATGCGCGAGCTGGGTGTCGACTCGGTGCAGGTGAGCATCTACTCGCACCGGCCCCAGGTCCACGACTCGATCACCAAGCTGCCCGGGTCGCTCAAGCGGTCGATCGCCGGAATCAGGTTTTTGAAGTCGCGCGGCCTCAAGGTGACCATCGCCAACGTGCTCATGCGCCGGAACCTGAACGATTACGCGGGCGTCCAAGCGCTCGCCCGCGAGCTCGACGTGAAGTTCACCATCGACCCGACCATCACGCCCAAGATGGACGGCGACCGGTCCATCATCGGTTTGGGGATCGGCGGGGACGACTTGCGGCAGGTGTTTCGCAATCCGGACCTGGTGGGCAACGTCGAGGAGTTCTGCGCGCCTTCGGTGACCGTGGATGACGACGTTCTGGACGGCCTCCCGTGCAGCGCAGGCCACTCGATGTGCTACATTTCGCCCTACGGGGACGTCTACCCGTGCGTGCAGTTTCCCCTCCCGAGCGGCAACGTCAGAAGGCAGAAGTTCTTGGACATCTGGCGGCACTCCGACGAGCTGAACGAGGTGCGCTCGATTCGCGCCCGCGACCTGCCCACCTGCTCGCATTGCTCGCACGTCGGCACCTGCACGCGCTGCCCGGGTCTAGCCTACATGGAAGGCAACATGCGCGGCCCATCCTTGCAGGACTGCGAAAAATCCTTCGCCCGCACCGGAATCCTCTCCGCCAACATGATCGCCCGCATGAAAGCGACTTCCAGTTTGGTGCAAATCCAGGGATTGACGCAGTAAGGATCGCGCACGACCAGGCAATTGGTTTGGATAGGGCGCGGCATCGGTTTGTCTCGTGGACCGAGGCGCTATTTTCCTGCGACGGGACGCACATTTACGGCGAACGCGCTCGACCTATCGCGGGAGTGCCCAGCCGCTGCATTTGTTGGGGCCTGAGAGTAACTGAGTTGCCCGTGCTCGGCCATGTGGCAGTAAGCGCAGAGGGTCACGAGGTTGTCGAGGCAGTCGTCGCCTTGCTGGCTTCTCCTGATCTTGTGATGGAC
>QHZK01000067.1 GCA_003224635.1 Acidobacteriota bacterium
GGGTGGTTGAAGGCATTGAAGAAGTCGGCGGCAAAACGCACATCGAGCCGTTCTTTGATCTTGAAGACCTTGTAGATGGAGAAATCGTCGTTCCACGCCCCTGGGCCGATGATGTTATCACGGGGGGAGGGATTGTAGAATCCGCTGAAGGGGGCGTCGTAGCACGTTCCATCCGCCAACGTTACGGCAAGCTTGCCGTTAAAGGCCCCAGTGCAGTTCGGGCCGGCCGGCCGCGCGGCCGGTATAACGGGACTGCCCGAGACGTTCGTCGCGGTCGCGATGTCGAAATTACCCGCGAACCACTGCCGATAGCGATCGGTGCTGCCGGGGATGTTCAGCGTGGCCCGGTTGCCGGCACGAATGCGGACACTCCGGGTCTGGACCAGGCTGGTGTTCACACCCATCCACAATCCGCTAGCCCAAGTGCCGATGGTAGCCACCCGCCAACCGCCGATCACATAGTCGAGCGGCGTAGCGACGTTGCTGGCAAAGTGCTTGCCCCGCCCAAATGGAAGATCGTAAATGGCGTTGAAAGTAACGCGGTGGGGAGGGATGGTAACGTTGTTGAGGTAGGCGAGCTTCAGCCGCTGCTGGTAGCTGAGGTTCGGCTTCGGCTCACCGAGGATCTCGATGTTCTCGGGCACTGTCGCCCCGCCGCTCTGACCGAACTTGCCGTTCCCAGCGCCACCGTTGATCGAGGTGTTTCCAGCCGTGAAACCGCCGGGATCCGTGGTGGTCAGGGCTCGTACGTAGGTGTAAAACCACTGGAAGCTCAGGCCATTGGCGAATTTCCGGCGGAGTTCAACCTGCGCGGAATGATCGTGAGAATAGCCCGTGTGGTTGATGCCGATCAGTCCCCACCCCGGTACCGGCCGCAAGAGATCGGCCTGGCCGGGCGGCTGGAGCCCGGTCCGCACTGCATAGCTGTACTTCGGCTCCTGGTCGTCGATGGCGAACTGCTGCTCGAGGTTCTGACCATACGTCCCGATATAGCTCAGCCGCAGTCCCGTGTGCCCGGGCAGTTCGTGTTCCAGCGTGACGTTCCAGGTCTGCTGGCGCTCGTCGTTCCAGTTGGGACCATCCCAAACCGTCGCAGCATTGCCAAAGCGAGAAAGCCCCTGCGGGGTGTTGATATCCACCGTGGCGGTGGGAAGGTAATCTGAAGGTGCGGGGGCAACAATCAAGGGGTAATTGCCGTAATTGGGGCCGCTTGCGCCTCCTGGAACGCTGGGGTTGTTGTAGGGGTTGTTTTGGAATCTCAGATTCAGCGGCGGATTGTTGCGCGTCGATTGCAGCAAGAGAGACAGGGGCATGCCCACGTAGTAGATGCCGTAGGAACCCCGGATCACCGTATTGTGGTTGATTTCATAGGCGACGCCCAAGCGCGGGGCGAAGTCACGCCGGACGGGCTGGAACAGATTCGAAGGATATCCGACGGAGTTCGCCGTCGCCCAGGTCAATCCCACGTTCGACCAGGACGTGAGCACGGCGGGCGGGATCCCACCGATCTGGTTCACGCTGATGTTGCGGGGCGAAATCACCTCAAACGCGCTTTCTGGGTTATATGGCACGACGAGCCGGTTTCGAGCCTCAGAGTAAGGCGTCCAATGGTCCCAGCGGAGTCCCAAGCTGAGCGTCAGGTGCGGTGTCGCTTTGATGCGGTCGTTGAAGTAGAGCCCGTTTTGGGTCTGGCGAAAATAGAAGTACCCGCGGTTGTACTGGTTCGAAAGGTAATTCGGCAGGCCCAGAAGCAACTCGGCAAATCCACTGCCCGTGTCCGGCGCTGGCCCGAAGGCGGAAGGGGACCAATTGGTGGTGTACGAGGGGCCCCAATTGTGACTGCCCTGCGCTTGCTGGTTCTCCCGGACGTTGTTCTGTTCCATCCGGCCCCTGCCTCCGAACTGGATGGTATGTTTGCCGCGGTTCAGGGTCACGTTATCCTCGAGCGTCTCGCTGGTCAAGTTCTGATTGTGCACGTTGTCCGAGTCCCAGCCGAAGTACATATAGGAGTTAACACCCGCCTCCTCAGAGTAAAGCGTCGGCCATCCTGTCACGCCGAAGGGGTTGGGCAGGCTCAATTTGGAGTCCCAGTCGGTGAAGTCCGCGCTGGTCCCGTAGTGGACAGCGGACCGGTTCACGCCGACCAGCAATTCATTGAGCCAGTTCGAGGAGATCGTCCGGGTGTAGGCCACCCCCACATTGTGAGCGTAATAATCCCGCGCGCTCGTTCCCATGCCGGAAGAGGTGTTGATGGGGTTGGCGAAGTACCCGCCTTCGACGGCGGAATTCTGCCAGCCCTGGGTGTAGCGCACCGAGAGCCGGTTCTTGTCGGAGAGGTTCTGGTCCACCTTGGCCGTGATGGTGTTGTTGTGCGCAACATTGGGATAAGTGGACAAGAAGTTCGGGGCAATGTAGGGATTGTTGCTGTTAGTAGGAAGCGCGGTCAGGGCCTTCAAAGCGCTGGCGGTCGCATTCAGGGGCCCTGGAATCTGATTGTTGGGAAACGGTTGCCGCTGGAACGTTGTGGGGTTTGTGGTGGTCGGGTCGTAAATCGTGATCGGCGCATTTTTGTTACTGGCGTCTACGGCGTTACTCAAGTCGCCGTTCCACATCGCCGCCGTGGGGACAAAGGGGTAGATTGCCGTGGACCGCTCGTGGTCGCGCAGGCCTTCGTAGTCAAAAAACCAAAACGACTTGTCACGCCCGTTGTAGACGTGGGGTATGACGACGGGCCCGCCGGCGAAGGCTCCGAACTCATTCCGGATGAGCAGAGGCACCGGGACGTTCAGAGGGTCGGAGCGCAAGCGCGCAGGGCCGAGCACGGAATTGTCACGGTTATATTCGTAAGCGCCGCCGCGCAGTTGATTCGTGCCGCTGCGTGTGACCATGATGACCGTGGCCGGCTGGTCGAACTTTGCGTCTGAACCCACGGTTTCAATGCGAAACTCCTGGATGGTTTCAATGCCCGGTTGCACGCGGACGATCCCGCCGCCGAAGCGGTCAACCATGGTCACGCCATCCAGGTTGATGTCCAGGGAGCCGACTTTCATGCCGTTGACGCGGGCGCCGCCCGCGCCGCTCTCGACTCCGGCGGTAAGGCCGAAGAGCAAGCCAATCTGGCGTCCGTTCAGCGGGAGATCGTGGATCTGAGTGGACTCCTTGACGTCGGCCACTGAACCACCCGTGGTCTCAATGGGCGCCACAGCCCCGCTGACCTCGACCACCGTCGTGGAGCCGCCCACGCGAAGCGCCGCGTTGACCACCGCGTTCTGCCCCACTTCGAGTGTGAAGTTGCCTGCCCACTCCTCGAAGCCTTGTTTACTCACCACCAGCTTGTACGAGCCGATGGGCACGGCGCCGAAGTAGTAGACTCCGCTTGCGGAACTTTGCGCTTGGCGTGCGACCCCCGTAGCCGTGTTGGTAAGCGTGACTTGGGCGTCGGGCACCAGAGCGTTGCTAGCGTCCGTCACCGTCCCGGTTACGGTGCCCACCCCGGTCTGGCCCCAAGTCGAGGGTAGTAGTATGGTGAGAGCAAGAAATCCAATCAAGACGAGGCACACCGCTCGGAAGGTCCTACTCAGACGAATCTGCGTAACGCTCATCGCTCTCCTCCAGGACTCGAACACCCACAAGTGACGCCAGCGAAGCGACAACAAGCAAGCCCCAATTTGGGGGCTCAGATATCACCTGGCGAGGCGGCTTGTCAAGCGCAAACCTGTGACAGTGCAAACCTGTGACTGTGATATGGACAGGCGGATTAGAGCACCCGCCAGTGGGGCTGTCAAGCTAACTTCTGGGCTTGGTTCTCAAAAGGAAGGGTGCTATAAAAGCCGCCGAGGAGCTGAGCGCGGGCCATGGAACTCGACGGCAGGTCTCCGATTTCCCAGGGAGTCCAAGATTAATCGTAACCTTACCCACCGCGAGCCAGCCGGATCCACCTGGATCACCGCAAGGAGTCTCACTTTGTCTCTTCGGTTGAAGCGCACCTCCTGGGTCACCCGGGCAGGGGTGGTCTGGCTTTCCCTGTCGATGATGGCCCGGATCGCGGCCGCTCAACAATTACCCGCTGCCTATTTTCGTTTGATGGAGGCGGGAGCGGCACAAGTAGAGCAGCGGCTGGCCGCTGATCCTGCGGTGGACTTGGCAACCCTTGAAGCCCGGCCTGGCTGGAAGCACTTCCCCTACGCCATGCTCGCGCCGGCGGTTCTGTACGCCAAACGACATCGCGATAACCCGCATTATCACGACCCCAAGATGCTGGCCCTCGCGGTCAGGATTGGCGACCTCCTGGCCAGCGAGGACGAAAAGGGCGTGTTCGAGCCGCGCCTCGACAGCGATTGGGACACCTACATGTGGCTCGAGACCTACCGTCTGCTCGAACACAACTTAGGCGAGGAACGGCGGAACCGTTGGCGGCGTAGCATTCTCGGGAACGTGGCATGGGTCCATGACGACGCCTCCGAGCGAGTGGGCTTCCCCTGGTACAACTCCCCTTATATCGGGACTTCCCCCAATCACTACGCCCAGTATGCTTCATTGCTGCTGCTGGCCGGGCGGGTGCTCGGCCGCCAGGATTGGGAAGGCCTCGGGACGCGAATCCTGCACCGCTTCGCGGCTGTCGAGCAGACGCCCGACGGCTACTGGGGCGAGCACAGCCGCGCGGGTCCCACCACCGGCTACGATCACCTTACCATGACCCAAGTCGCGCTTTATTATGAGTACACGAAGGATCCCGCGGCGCTGGCAGCACTGCGGCGGTCGACGGATTTCCATAAGAACTTTACCTATCTCGATGGGACACCTGTGGAGGTCATCAATGACCGCAACCGTTATTGGGACGTCGACGCCTGGGGTCAGTTCGGTTTTTCCAATTTTGCCGACGGCCGGCGCTATGCAGAGTTCTTGACCAGCTTCTTCCGGCCGGACAACCTGCACATCGACTGGCTCGGACGGCTTTCGCAGGACGCCCTCTACTATCACGAGGGACCGACAAACCCGATTCCCCAGGATCAGACAAGTTATTCCTACCGGATGAAGATCCCCGCTGGCATCCGTAAAACCGGACCCTGGGTTATCTGCCTGTCTGGAATAGTTGATACTCCAGCCGTGAACAATCAGTTTTACCTGGATCGTCAGGCAAACCTGAGCGTGTTCCACCAGAGGCTGGGGTTGATCATCACCGGGGCGAACTCCAAGCGCCAGACCGAACTGGCGACTTTTTCGGAGCTGCTCGGCGAGCAGGTCTACCACACGCCGGTCAGTAGCCGTCTCGAAATGAGCGGCGGGCAAGACCGGCTATCGCTGGCTTACAACACCTTCTTCAGCGACCTCTACGTGCCCGCGCCGGCAGGCGATCAGGTGACGTTGCGGTTCGTGATCACCGGCGAGGGCACGCCGGCCGAAGCGCCGCGGCTGACCTTGCAGTTATGCCTGAAGCCCGGCGAAGAGCTGGAAACCGCAGCCGGCCAGAAGATCGAATTGGGTGAGAAGCAGGTGGAACTGGGACCGGAGGCGCTTGGGGGGTGGATTCGGCATCACGGCTGGACGCTGAAGTTCGACCCGACCACGCGCCTCGTGTGGCCGATACATCCTTACAATCCTTACCAGGCTGCGCCCGAGACCGGGCTGGAACACGCTGTGGGAGCCCTCTCGGTCCCGCTTCGATTGAAATCGAAATCGGGCTTTGTGCGTCCCGCCGAGCAGGAGATTACGTTCCGTCTCACGGCGCCTTGACTCAAGACAGGTCTGACGGGATGTGCGACGATTTTGGGGACAGATACAGATAAGGACCAGCTTGCCCGCCGCTGCGAACACGTAAGGGAGTGTGCGCCGCTCACCGCGACCAGCCCCCTTTGACATTCCAATTTGGAATCTCAAACAGGACCGCTGACGAACGTCATACCCATCGGTCAAACCATGCCACCATGCGGCGCTGCGCTTCGAGTGGGAATTTATGCTCGCCGTCAAAGGTCACGGTCTGGAAACGCTCCGGCTTGCCGATGGCCTGGTAGCAATGCGCCAAGGTTTGAAAGGCGGCGCGCACGCCGTCAGGCGGAAACAGCGAATCTCGCGAACCGTGTACCACCATCAGCGGGTTGGGCATGGTCAGCGAACCGACGTCCGGGTAGTCCAAATCGTCCAGCAAGCCCGGCGGCCAGCCCGCCGGAACCGTGTACGACTCATAGCGCGGCAGCAAGGAGCGAAACGACGTCATCCAGCCGGCGATGCACGCAGCCTTGATGCGCGGATCGAGCCCAGCCAGGAAATTGGTGCGGAACCCACCCACCGAGAGTCCCGTGCAGGCGATGCGCTTGGGGTCCGCCTCGGGACGCGTCTGGAGGTAGTCGAGGCTGCGCACGTCGTCCCAGACCAGCACGCCGGCCCAGGTGAAGCCCGCGTCGATCATGTTCTTATAAACGACGTGCTCGGCCTTGCCGTTGCGATCGTTGATCTGCCCGATCGTCTCCGGCGATTCGATCTTGGAATGGTCGTTGATGCCGCGCTCCAGGTCTTCATCCAGAATCAACCGACGATCTCCGAAATAGAACATATCAATCGTCAAGACGACGTACCCGTGCCTCGCCAGGGTGACAGGATAGCTCACACCGTCATAACGCGCTCGGCGGAACTCGGCAATCATCGGGTGCTCGTTTTCGTTCTCGACAATGCGCTCCTTGCCCCAATAATAAAAGCCGCTGTGGTCGTGCAATGCCAGCACCGCGGGAGCAGGCAGCCTGGCCCGCTTGGGGACGAGCAGATAGGCGGGCACCTCGACTCCGGGGGCGGTGTGAAAAGTCAAGCGTTCGCGAATGTAGTCACCCTTGTCGACCCGCTCCAGAATCGTGGCCCGCGGCTCACAAGGATCGGGATGGTAACCCAGCGAGTCGAAAACCCTGGACCGCGCTTCGGCCTTCCAGGCCTCGAGGTCCCTGGGCTGGCGGTTGAGGTAGGCCAGGCGCTGGCGGGTGCGCTGCTGCTCCCGCTTGATGAACGGATACAGGTTGCCGAGAGCCGAGCCTTTCCACTTCTTGTCCTGATCGGCAGGGGCTCCGCCTGCCTGCGGGATTGCGCCCGAGTCTGTCGCAAGGGGCCGGGAGGGCGAGGAAAAGGCTAGGGATCCCGCTGTGCCCAGAAGGCTCAACGCGTCGCGGCGGGTAAAGCGAGTATTCATGGGGATCTTAGCTCACCAGTCTCGCCTCATTCAAAGTAGGCTGGCACACCGGCTCGCCACAGCCTGACGCCAGGGTCACGTATTTCGGTGATGCCGCGCTGGTCCGGCGTCACCCACCCAGTGCAAAGGCCGCCTCGGCGGTGCGGCCGGTCATGAGGTCGTGAGCATGCACTAGCCAGGAGCCCTCTGGATCGTTGCGCGCAAGAGGGAAGCGCTCGACGTGCGGCGTGGCTTCCACCCGCACGTTTCGCGCATACCATTCGTATGGGCGCCCGCCCGGTGCGACGAATTCCAATCGAACAATTCTGACAGTCCCCTCGCCCAAAGACGCCTCGCCCCGGAGGGTGACGCGCAGCAGGTCACCGGCGCGGACCTGCTCCGCGACCTCGATCCGAAGCTCCGGAACAGGCCTGGGACTGCGCGTCAGCAGTAAGGGGCTCCAGGGATCGAGCCTCGTCTCGACCTTGGCCGTTTCGCCCAGGTCCCGTTTGGCGCGCACGTCGTAGGTCGGCATGGCAGCAGACCAGGAGATGGTCACCGCAGCTTCCTTTTCGAGAAGCGAATTGTCGATCTCTCCGGCCCATCCACGCTCGGGAAGGGTCGGAAGGCTGCCCCAGCCTCCGTCGTCGAACTGGGGATTGCGAAAGATGGCCACGTGCTCGCAGGCGCCGTTGGCAAAGCGGACGATCTCAGTGCCTGGTAATCGGGCCCCGCTACGGTCGAGCACGCGAACTTGCGGCTCGATCGCCGCCAGACGAAACAGTCCCCCCATGAGCTCCGGCAGGCTCGTCGACGGGGCCGCTTGCAGACGGTCGTAGGCATAACTCGAGACTTCCGCATTCCAGAAGACGGCCTTCCCGTGCTCGAAATCGTTGACAATCACCAGAGGAACGTCGCCGCTCCGGGCCAGAGGCTTTCCTGTCGTGACCCCTATCGTCTCATCGCCCACCATCAAGTGGAGATCCTTGCCCTCGAGACCGAATGCCGGACTGCTCTGGACGCCGACCACGCTTTGCCCCTTCTTCCGGCCCCGGGCGCGGCCAATCCCGAACACGTCGTCCAACTGCCCGCCCGCCAAATCTCGTCCGTGCTCGTTCATTGAAGCGGTGCGATAGTCCGCAATCAACAGTCCGCCGCCGCGCACGAATTGGCGGATCTGGTCCGCCTCCCGGCTACTGATCGCCAGCGATTGCGGCATGATCAGGACGCGGTACTGACCTGCCTGAAGCTTCCCTTGCTCAATCTGCCGTCCACCCACAAATTCGTATTGCAGGCCCAGGTCTTCAATCAGCTTGGTCCAACTGTTGCGGACCCCGGTAAAGTGGCTGTGACGGTCCTCGCCGCTGTGCGACATCCATTTCCGCGCGTTACCGACGTTATCGAGCAGCCAGTGCACTTGCATCGACGGCTGGGAAAAGTGCATGGCGATGCCATCGTGCAGCCGACGGCTGTTGATGACGAGCTTGCCGATGCCCTTGTGCAGCTCGTTGAACAGGTCGGAAAACGCCTGAGCGGACGGCGTGAGCTGCCGGGTCTGCTCGTCCACAAACCGGTATTCCGGCAAATTGTCGTCCCAAATCAACGATCCGCGGTGCCCGTGGAACAGCCCCCACCAGATGGGCTGCGGCGCGCGCTTTTGATACAGCCGGTCCAGGTCGGTCAAAGGTTTCCCCGGCGGATGCTCGAAGCCGTGAGTGGAAACCATGATCACGGCGGGATTGAGCGAGCGGATCACTTCTACGTTGTTGCCGATGTTGTAAGGTTCGATGACGTCAACCACTTTGACGACGTTCTCGTAGTTGTACCAGCCGAAGGCAAAAGGGCATTGCCCGCCTTCGGTCGAGCAGCGGGCGTGGGGATCTTCCGCCTGGCAAACGGCCCGGGCCCGCCCGATCGCGTCGGCGAACGTGGAGTCCATGAAATTGCGGAAGTCGCACCATGGCGAAACGTTCCATCCCTCGGTCGAACGGACTTCGGACAGCTCGTGATAGAAGCGGTTGACGCAGGCCGCGACTTCGGCCCAGGATTTGAACCCGGCGGGCTTCTCGGGCGCTCCCCAGCCGGTGTGCGTTCCCCAGCGCTGGTTGGCCCTCTCGAGCGACCCCAGCCTCTCGCCCAACGCCTTTTCCGTGAGGTCGGGGACCGACCGGGTTTCGCTCACCAAGGCCAGCAGCGGGCCCCATTGCTCCCTGTCGGACGTGCCGGCTTTGGGAGCGGGCAAACTGACACCCCACGCCTGGTTCACGCCCGCGAGGCCGCCATATTTCGCCTGCAGAGCTGCAACCGCGACCGAGTCAAAGGCCCGGTCGGTCGTCGTGTAGTGAATGTGCAGGTCGCCCTGCGGCCACGGCGAGCCATTCTGCACGATCTCGTCATCCCATCGAGTCAACTCGGCCACCTGCCACTCGGCGCCGAGCGCCCCAGTCGTCCCGTACAGGTTGCGAAGGTATTCGGCGAATTTGACCGTGCAATGGGTGGAATGGCAGAAATCGTTGGGACGAATCTGGTCGCCCTGCCCGAGCTCATCGGCAATATTGTAGAACAACGGTCGGAAGGCGCGGTGCTTCCGCACGTACTTGGTCAAGTGATCGCGAACGTATTCGTCGGTCTTGGGATTGTTGACGCAGGGCTGGCGGACCCAAAGGTCGAGATTGTTGCGGTCAAGCTCGATCTGATTCAGCAGCCCCCTCCAGAGCGGTTGATTCTTGTGGTAGATGGAAAACACTTCCCACACCATCTGCTCGACATAAAAATTGAAGTTGTTGTCGAGGACGGGGTCCCAGTTGCCATCACGATAGGCGATCGTCCCGTCCACTCCAGCCTGCCGCAGGAGGTCGTAGAAGCCGTCCGGGTAGTTTGCCCAACTGATCACGTGAAAGTCGTCCCAGGGGTTGGGGGGAGGCGAGAGCATAAACTGCGCACCTTCGGTTTGCTCGACGCCGTCGATCCAGGCTCGAATCCAGTTCCGGAAGGTCAGGCCCCGGGTCAAATCGAAGGAGAAGCTTTGCCGTGCAACGCCGGAGGCGGAGGAAGGAAGTTGGATTTCCTGGACCACGCGGCCAAAGCTATCGGTCCACCTCAGGAGCACGGGCCCCGGGGCAGGAAGGTGGAAATGGACCTGGCCGGTCAGGGGCGCGCCGTAGTCGTAAACCTCGCGGTCGAGGGTCAGGCGCGACACGACGAGATTGTTCCCGTCGGCCGCGCCGGTGGCTAAGCCGTTTGCATCGGTCGCGCCTGGCGCCTGGCGCCCGCCCATCGCGCCGAGTAGGGGAGTCGCCAGCGCCGTGCGCAAGAAGGCTCGTCGTGTAGGGCCACGATGTTTCATCATGTTTTCCTCTGGCCGGAAGGCGAAGGAGTAGGGCTGGTCCCCCGAATCGGACGCGGGCACCCCCTGCGTCGTGATTCCTGATGCGCCCTACTGATCTTTCACAAACTCGACGTAACCGTGATCGCGCAGAAAGCGAAAATAGCCCACAAAGTCGAGGTCGGTGGGCCCTTGTTCAAGGCGCGTCAGATGGATGACCTCGGCAAGGTTGCGATGCCCGTCGCACCAGTAGAGGGCCGTGATCGGCACCAGATCCCAGGCGCCCGAGGGATAACCGCGCCGCTGGTCCTGCGGCAGATCGTCGAGTGGGATGGTGCCGAAGCGCTTGCGCCTGACCACGATGGTTGACGCCACGGCGGCCTCGGGATCGAGCGGGGGCGCGGGTTGGATCGCGGCCGTGACGCCGAACCGCTTGGCCCTCTGTGCAACCGCCACTCGAATCCGATCGGACTGGGCATCACCGAACTCGACAATCTGCCGGGCCATGGGCTCGAGCGATGCCCGTGCGCCTTCACGCCGAGGTTCGGGCAAAAGTCGCAGGACGGAATAGATCGCCTGTGTTTGCCGCCCGACGGAGTAGGCGATCCTGTCCTGCGCCTCGCCCAGCACCTTGCCGAGCCGGCCTTGGTCGCTCGCCCCAGCGGTCTCGTCCATGAACGGGGAGGCGGCGTCCAGAATCTGCTGGTAGCCGCGTGCCTGGCTGAGAGTCGCGAGCCACAGGGCCTGCGGCTCTTCTGCATTCGCCACGTAGTAGAGGTAGCCTGCGCTCACGATGGCAAGGTCGCGCAGGGACCGCGCATCCACCCGATCGGGCGTGTCGGCGCTGCTGTGGTGTGGAGTGTTCACATCGTTACCGCTGTAGGCCCAGACGGTTGGGACGTCAATGGTCGGCTCGCCCAGGTAGCTGTCGGTCCCGGTACCGAACCTGTGCCAACGCCAGGCGCGGCCGAGCTTGGAGAAATACCGGTCGGCGACTTTCGCGATGAACGCGTCCGTGTAGGAACTCGCGACGTCCGGATTCATATAAAACGTGTAGATGGAACCCGCCAGGTCATAGCCTCCGGCGGGAGTGTCGAGGCAGATGGCGGCGATTGTCCGCTTGATCCTTTCGGGGTTGGCGGCGATGTAGTGCATCGAGTCGTACATCTCAGGCATGGCCAGGATCCGGATGGTGCGCTTCGGTCTCGGCAATCGGCCGGCGGAGATCAGTCGGTTCAGCGTTGCCATGGCCTCCACCAGCGCCGCCACACCAGACGCGTTATCGCCTGCGCCTTCCTCCCCCGTGTGCCCGAGTGCGAGGACTTCCTCTGAAGTCGCGCCGGGAATCACGCCCGTCGTGTACGCGTAGGTTCCTGAATAAAGCCGCGCGTCCACCGTCGCTTTCAGGCGGACCCTTCCGTGTTCAGCGGCGAGCCTCCGAACCAGCCCCGCCCCGCGAGGCGTAATGGACAGGCAGGGTAAAGGCGTGCTTGTCTTGGTGAAGGCCCAGCCGTTGTCGCCCCACGCGTTCACCCATTGGCGGGCGTCTTCGAGGGTCGGCTCTTCACTGTAGGCGTTGATCACGGCTGCCGCCCCTGACTTCACCAGTGCGGACTTGAGGTCCTGCGGATTGGCGTCGGTCATGGCGATCTTGCCGCGTAGATCTGTCGCCGCGATCTTGGCAGCCGGCCAGGGCGGGATTTCCACCACCTCCGCCATGATGCCGTCGGGAGGGGTGGGTCCGCTCCACTCGCACACCGAGGTGGGAACTTTTTGATAGTCCGCCAGCACCCGAGACTCAGCGGGGACCGGCGGGTCTACGATCTCCAGGCGGCCCGCCTTCACGTCCCAGGCCAGCGGCATCGTCCAAAAACCTATCTGCGTGACGCCGTCGGCCGGGGCCCGCACAACTTCGGCGTCCTCGAGTCCGATTTGCCGCATGACGCTCTGAAGGTATTCTGCCGTTCGTCCGAACTTCTCAAAGTTGAACCACCGGTCGGTGGAGTAGACGGCGCGCATGGTGTCCATCGCCTCCTCGGGCCTCAGGTCGGCTTGGATCTGCGCGATGATGCGATCGAGCCCGCCGGCGGGCGACGCGTCAGGCGCTTCGGGAGCAGAAGGTTCGGTGAACCCAAAATCGAAAATCACAACGAGGCCGAATACCAAAAGCATGAGCCGGATGGCTGCGCGCTGGCTGGGCTTCCTTCTCGAGGGCGTTACTCGGTCGCGCGGCATGAGACCCCCGTGGGATTGCTTGGCGTTCTTAGAACGCCGCGCCGGTTTTGAGCCAACCCGCCCACGTCACCTCACGGCTTGTTGAGAGGCTCAGTGTTCAACCAACTGCTGGAAGGCCAAACGCTCTCGAACGACGCACAAGACTACGCTTGCGGAAACATCCAAGTCAATCACCTCTCAAAGCTGTACAGATCTGGGCGGCGGCTGAGTGGTTCCACCCCAAGCTGTCCCGTGCGAAAATCACGCTTCCAAGGTTTCGGCTAATGGAGTGAGAGTGGGGCTGTCCCCTAGGCTGAGACAAACAGCCAAATTAAGACACTGTGCGCTGGAATTTGATTCAGCAGATGGAAGGCCTCCCGCAGGAGCGCCCAGCCTCCCGAAGCTTCTTGGCCTTCCAAACTTAAATTTAGAGCGGAGTCAAGAGCATGAACGAGGCGGGCTGAGAGAATCGTTGCAGGTACAGGATATCTGGAAGGCGGCAAAAAGGCTGCCGCGCCTCTCCCGACCCGACCAGGTCACAGACAAGTGATGGTGTTTCATCATCCGCACGTTCCCTCCCTATTCCCGATGGATTCCTTTCTGCCGAAGTCAGCAAAGCGCCTGCATCAGACCGAAGTTTCCCAGACGTATTTCCCAGACACATCTTTGACATAGCTCGCAGGGGAGAGCATTCCCTCGGGACGGGGGATCGTGATCCCCGACGGGAGTCAGATAGTGATCTACGAGGGAATTCAAGATGCGGGTGGCAAATTTGCGATCCCGTTTTGCCAGCTCACGGTCGGGCTCGAGTTCCGACATGCGCAGCAGTCCATATGCATATAGAGATGCAGCTGTAGTACGGGGGAAGGATCAGAATCCCGTCCGCTCCGGCGGCCTGCGCCGACTTGGCCAACTCGCAAGCAAACGCGAAGCGAGCGAGGGTAGTGGGTCAGTTTGTCAGGGCTTCGTGGCAAGCCCGCCAACCGCGGGGCGTGACGCGTTACGCG
>QHZK01000443.1 GCA_003224635.1 Acidobacteriota bacterium
GAGGCGCGCTCGTGGTGCCCACGTTCTGGCTGGCGAACGTCAGCGATGCGGGTGAGAGCGTAGCCCCCGGCGCAACTCCGGTGCCGGTGAGGCTGGCGGTCTGCGGGCTGCCGCCGGCATTGTCGGTGACGGTCAGAGTCCCGGTCCTGGTGCCGCCCACCGAAGGCGTAAACGTCACATTGATGGTGCAGCTCGCGCTGGCGGCAAGCGTCGACGGACTCATGGGGCAGTTGTTGGCCTGGGCAAAGTCGCCACTGTTGGTCCCTGTAACCGCGATGCTGGCGATGGTTACGGATGTCGTGCCCGTGTTAGACAGCGTTACGGTCTGGGCCGCGCTGGTGGTGCCGACCTGCTGGTTGGCAAACGTCAGGGAGGTAGGTGACAGGCTCACGGTCCCGTTCGGCAGGAGAATCTTGGCCACGAAGGTATCGGAGTCCCCGCCCCCGTAGGTCGCCTGGAATGCGTTCGCTACAGGAAGGTTGGTCGACCGGGTATGTCCGGCGATGTAGACGTTCCCGGCCTGGTCCACGGCGATGGCGCGCGCGGCGTCATGGCTACTTCCGCCGAGATAGGTGGAGAAGAAAGGCGACGAGCCCGTGGCGTCAAGCTCTGTCACAAAGGCATCGGGAAAGCCGGCGCGCGCGGACTGTATCGGGTTCATCAGGATGAAGCTGTTGGCGTTGGTCAGCCCGGTGATGTAGGCATTACCGTTCAATACGGTGACAGCTTGACCGTAGGTATACTGGTCGCTTCCCAGATAAGTGGAATAGCCGAGCGCAGAGCCGTTGGCGCTTATCTTGGTGACAAACGCGCTGGCTGAACCGAGTCGGGTCCCCTGAAAGGCTCCGGACGTCGCAGGGAAGTCAGCCGAGAAGGTTACGCCTGTCACGTAAGCATTGTCCTGGGCGTCGACGGCGATGCCCCTACCCTGGTCCTCGCCGCTGCCGCCGAGATAGGTGGAGTAGACAAGCCCGGACCCGCCAGCGCCTATCTCCGCCACAAACGCATCGTTCAAGCTAGGGCAGCTTTTGCACGCGCTCTGGTGAGCGTTGGCGACGGGGAAGTCAGACGAATTGGTCGAGCCGGTCACGTAGGCGCGGCCCATCGAGTCGATTGCGATGCCATTGGGCTGGTCAAAGCCGCTGCCACCCAGGTAGGTCGAGTAGACGAGAGAGCCGCTCGAACTGAGCTCCGCCACAAACCCGTCTTCATTGCCTTTATTGGCGGTTTGGAAGGCGCTCGAGAGGGGAAAATCGGTCGAGAACGTCTCTCCGGTTATGTAGGCGTTGTCCCCCGAATCGACGGCAATCCCGCGGGCCTCGTCAAGCCCGCTGCCGCCCACATACGTGGAGTAGACAAGCGAGGAACCGTCGGGACTCAGTTTGGTCACGAACCCGTCGCCCTTCCCACCGTAAGTGGCCTTGAACGCTCCTGCCGTAGTCGGGAAGTTGCTGGAAAACGTCTGGCCGGTGACGAGGGCGCTGCCAGAGGAATCGACGGCGATAGCGAGGGCTTGGTCGGTGTTGGTGCCACCCAGGTAAGTCGAATATAGAAGCGAGCCGGCCGGGCTGAACTTGCACACGAAAGCGTTGCTACCACCAGGACTGGCGGTCTGGAACGCCCAGGAGGTCGTTGGGAAGGGGCTCGACTGCGTGAGCCCCGCTACGTAGGCGTTGCCGGAAGCATCGAGAGCGATCCCATAAGCGTCGTCGAAGCTCGCGCCACCCAGATAAGTGGAGTAGCTGAGGGTCGGATCGATCACGAGCGGTCGGCTCTTGTCGTAGCCAGGGATTTCAAAGCGGATACGCTTGTCGGCGGTAAGAATGTAGCGTCCTTCTAACAATTTTGAATCATGAATTCTGAATTCTGAACTGCTGGACCCCTCCCCGAAATGTCTCGGCTGATAAACGGTGGGCCTGCGGAAGCGCACCTCACCGCCGCCGGCCTGAATCACCAGATCGCCGCTTGGATCGATCCGCAGCGGCGCTGCAGGCTGCGCCTGGTTGGGCTGGCCAAGCCCCGCTGCGGTAGCGCCCGCCTTCAGGCGGGAATCTGCCGCGCTAAAGCCTGGCCCTACAGCCAACGTGATGGCCTTCGGGTCAGCGCCCGGCTGGACCACAAAGTC
This sequence comes from Acidobacteriota bacterium, assembly GCA_003224635.1. GTDB lineage: Bacteria > Acidobacteriota > Terriglobia > UBA7540 > UBA7540 > QHZK01. Next base: position 2,126 of record QHZK01000443.1, read on the forward strand.
GTACTCCAGTTGGCCCTGGTTGCCGTAATAGACCAAGTCGATGCCGGGATACACGCCCGCGTACTTCACCTTGGCATAAGTCGGCACATTGGTATGCCATTTCTTGGGATCGTTGCCGAAAAAGTAGTTCGACTTTCCGGGCAACTCCTCAAGCCCTGTCACCCTGGCCGCTCGGTTCGCGCCCGCCAGTTTCATGTGGAGGACGTCCGTTGTCCGTTGTCGGTGGTCCGTTGGTTTTTGCAACTGACGACTGACCACTGACCACTGACGGCTTTTGTCGTTCTGGCTCCTGGCTCCTGGCTCCCCACTCCTAAGCGAGAATACTGCCTCGCTGGGCGTCAAAAACAAGGTGTAGCCGGGGCCGCGGGAGAGGAACCTCACCTTCCGCTCCGCCTGACCGTCGTTGGGCTCGAAGCTGAGGGGAAGTCTCCCGTAAGCCTCCGCCAAGCGGGCTTGCACTTTGGGACGGGGCTCAATCAGCGCCCTGCCATCGGGCTTCTGTTCCTTCGAGAGTGCAGGCAGCGATCCCCGAAGCGCTCGCCCTTCGTTGTAGGGTGGGCCTCCAGTGCTTTGTAGGGTCCACATCGTAAGCAGTCCGAGAACAACACTGCGACTCAGTATTCCCGCTCTGAACCAACGGCGACAAGCTGCGCTGAAGGTCTCGAACTTCATATAGGGATCCTCCACGTTCATGCCTTCACCCCGAGCGCGTTTGCTGGTGCCGCTCTTTAAAGGCGCCAATCGGTTGAAGCCGCACGTCATGTGCTCCTGTCTCAATGTGTCTCAGCCGCGAATAAAAGTTGTCTACCGAGACCGAGGTGGGTGGTGAGCCTTTTTGATTCAGGATAGGAGAATTCGAGAAGACCTCTCTGGCTTTCAAAGGCGCCCTCCGACTATTCGTCAGAGCGATACGGACGGCCCCTTCCCGCAACCCTACACGGAACACATGATTGCCCAGCACGTCTGACGATAAAACAAGTGCTTAAATCAGCCTATCGGGTCGATGGGGTAATTCGCCGGTAGGCCAAATTCTGTACACGGCAGGCGACCGCTTCGGTCTCATAGACGTCGATGTAGTCGCCAAAGACGGCGGGTGTGCTTCGGTCGTCGGACTCGATTGGCGTGGCCGTGAACCCTATGAAGGAAGCGTTCGGAAGGGCGTTCCGCATGTGCCGGGCAAAGCCCTGGATGAAACCGTACTGGCTACGGTGTGCCTCATCCGCGATGACCACGATATTGCGCCGGTCTGAAAGCTGCGGGTATTCCCCGCCGCTCTCGGGGAGAAACTTCTGGATCGTCGTGAAGATCACGCCGCCAGCAGAACACCGGAGAAGCTCCTGCAAGTGCCCTCGGCTTTCTGCTTGCTCAGGGAGCGATATCCGCACCATGAAGAGTGGTGTAGCCAAGCCCGGAAAATAGTTCGAGGGCTGCTTCCTCGACCGTCGATTCCGTGAACAGTTGCACCAAACCTCAGAGTCCTCCCGCTTGGGTCTCGTCCGAAACCGATGCTGTTTCGCGGTCTTTCAAGGGAGTTGATTCTGCTGCATATCCTGTTCGAACTGCGCAAACGCTGCGGCGAGTCTCGGCTCACGCCATTCTCGCAGAACGCAATGACGTGTCCGAGGATGAATCTTATCCGTAGTTGCAAGGCAACAGTGTCAGTCGTTGAGAATTGCGAGGTCGAGCTCGCGGAGGCGAGCGGGGTCGGCGATCACATCGACCTGGGCGATCTTCCCGCGC
>QHZK01000444.1 GCA_003224635.1 Acidobacteriota bacterium
GCACGCGAGAAAAGCGTCTTCCAGTTTATCCAGCTCATCCTTGGCGACGGCGAAAATCACCTCATCGATGACGCGCCGCCCGAGAAGTCCGGGGAGCTCTCCCAGCGCGTAGACAGGATAGGAACGGCGAAGCCCGGACTGATCGACCTGCGCTTCGAGCCGAAACCGGGTACCGGGCGCGTCAAGCGCAGTGTCTGCTTGGACGACGGCAAAGCCTGCAAGCTCGTGTCCGCGGGTTTCATTCGCCTCGACGGTGCGCGCGATCTCGAGCGCCTCAGGCGTGTTCCCGACCACGAGGAAATGGCGATATCCGGTCAGTACGCTGCGCAGCGCCCCCGCGAGGCGCCGCGCGAGCAGTCTGAAGAGAACCATCGCCACCAGGTCCAGGGCGGCGTAAAAGCCCAGGAGCAGGCGGCTAATGTACTCGGCCTTCGAGGCGAAGGTCAGAGCGAAGAGCAGCGTGGTCGCGATGAATCCGACCTTCAGAGGGTCGGCAAAAGCGCGGCGCAACTCCTCCTCCCGGACCTCGCGATAGATGCCCGTAGCCACGCCCACGCCGATCCAGATGCCCAGGGCCACCGGCACGATCCAGAGGTAATAGACAGCCGGATAGAGCGGCCGGGCGGCGCGCAAGTGAGCCCGAATGAGGTGCGCAAGCCAGAAGCTCGCGAGCGCCAGCGCGGCGTCGGCCAGCATGTAGAACACGCCGATCATGCGATTGTGGCGCGAAAACATTGGATGGGACCCCGCCGCCGTAACCGGCGGCCATTCCAATCTTAACAAAAAAGCGCGCCGGCCGTGGGCAGTTGCGCGGCAACGCTAGCAGTCGTTCATGTCGCCTTGCGACACCCGCAAAGAATGAAAATGTCATACTGAGCGCAGCGAAGCACCTGTGTCATTTCGATGGAATGCCGGGATGCTTCGCTTCGCTCAGCATGACATTTCAGGGCAGGGCAGGTTGCTGAAGAGAGAGCGGTGAGCCTGTCATGCTGAGGAGCCGAAGGCGGTCCCGAACGAAGTGAGGCGAGATCTCGTCAGTAGCTGATTGTACTCTGAGCGAGATTCAATCAGAGGTCAGGAGCCGGAAGAGCGGCAGGCCCTCAGGCGTACCCATGAAGGCTACGCGGGTGACGATATCAATTCCCTGGCTCAGGGATTCGAAGGAATAAAGACCTGGCGTACGTGACCGTCTTGGTCCGTTTCCTGGATGACCTGGTAGGAGGGTCGCACCCCGGTCGGATCTCCAGCATGACGCTCCTTAACGTTTACGGTCTTCGTCTCGGCGCCCTGGCCCTTGGTGTCCACCTCGGCTTTCTCTTCGACGACTTGGGGATGGTCCGACCGGAGGTTCCTGGAGGCGCCGCCCGACACTACGTCCGACTCCGTCGTGGAGTTGACCACTTGCTTTCCGTCCGCGGCGCTGTCGTGCGTAACGGTCCTCTGGACGAGGTAGAATTTGGGATGGTCCGTCTCCACAAAGTCGCGCCGGCTCAGGGTGACTTCGTGAGTGTCTCCTCCCGCGCTCTTGCTCGTGCGTTCGTCCTTCACTTCGTAGTCGGCGAGCCGGCCATAGGCGTCGGGCAATTGCCGGACCGAGTGGGACTCTCTGCCTTCGGGCGAGGACTTCGTCGAGGTCACTTCCCGGTCGACTACTGACCAATCGCCGGTGGCGCCCGGCTGCCTGACTTCCTTGACGCTTCGTGTGGCCGCGCCCGAGCCTGCCTCGTCCACGTGCTCTTTTCGCACCGGCGTCCACTGCCCCTCCCCTCCTGCGTCGGGCTTGAGTGTTTCACGCTCGATGCTCGTCTTGTCGCCGCTCTTCGTGATTCGCTCGCGTATAATCTCAATAGGCACGAGGTGGTTCGCCCCGTCAGGGTTCTTCAAAACGTATTCTTTCTCCACCGTCCCATCCGGCAGCGTCTTGGTGTGGGTCTCTCTCTCCATCAGGACGCGATTGTCTCCGTTCCAGGAAGACATCCGCACGCGCTCGGTCTCGACCTCGCCGTCGGCGGTTTTCTTTCGGATGGATTCTTCGGTCCGATGGTAAACGTCGGTTCCATTTCTGACGTCGTAGGTTCGGCTCACGTGCTCGGGTGCGCTGGGTTTCTCCTTGCCTGCTTCCTTGCTTGCTTCCGGCGAGGCCGCCCCCTCTTGTGTCTGCGCCTTGGCTTGCTGGTCCTGCTGCGCCTTGCCCTGCTCTTGCGGAGGCGGCGATGACATCGACATCGCCCCGCATGAAAAAGATGGGAAAGATGAGAAAAACGAACAGGCCAAGCCGGCGAAAAGCAGGCAGGCGAGCGTTCTCCAGTTAAACGGTGGACCCGCCGGCCCTCGACCGGGGGAGAGAGACTTATCGCGGGTCATTCGGGGCCTCCTTGGCCAACCCTAATAGCACCTAATGCACGAGAGTAGTCCGACGCGCGCACGACAACCGCGCTCCGTGGGGTCTAGCTGAATAGCTTAACCAGCGGCGTTCCCTTGACCAGTTCTCGCGGCTGGTTGAGATCGTTGAGCACCATCTGACCCGGATCGATTCCCAGGGCGTAGTAGATCGTCGCCAGCAGGTCGGTCGGGTGCACCGGGTTCTCCTTGGGTGACGAACCCGTCTCGTCCGACTTGCCGTAAAGCTCGCCGACCCGGACGCCGCCGCCCGCGACCAGCCCCGTGTAGCAGTATGGCCAGTGGTCCCGGCCATCCGGGGCATTGCTGTTGCCGGAGGTGCTGACGCCCAGCCGCGGCGACCGGCCAAATTCCCCGATTGCCACCACCAGCGTGTCCTTCAGCAATCCACGCTCGGACATATCCTCGAGCAAGGCTGACAGCGTCCGGTCGAGGATCGGGCAGTGCAGATTCTTGAGCGGACCGAAATTGGCCGCGTGCGTGTCCCACGCGTCGACCGTCGGGTCGCCGTTCGCCACCGCTGGCCAGTTGAGCTGGACGAAGCGCGTCCCCGCTTCGACCAGGCGCCGGGCGAGCAGCGCGCCCTGGCCAAAGGTCGTCCTGCCGTACTTCTCCCGTACTTCCGGCTTTTCCTGCTCCAGGTCGAAGGCGTTGCGCGCCTTGCCCGACAAGAGCAGGTTATACGCCTTCTGGTAGTATTCGTCGAGGGCGTAGGAGCTGACCGCCTTTTCCAGCTCCGGCATGGAGCCGTTGATCCCTTTGAGCAGATAGAACCGCTCCTTCAGGCGCTCGGGCGGAACGTCGGAGCGCAGCGCCAGATCACCCAGGTCGATGGGCTTGTTCGGGTCCTGATACAGCCGGTAGGGATCGTAGGCCTTGCCGAGGAATCCCGCCGCCCCGCCCTTGCCGATGACGCTCGACTCCTGCAGCGGACGCGGCATCTCGACAAACGGCAGCATAGGATCGTCCAGCGGCTTGAGCTTGGCCACCTGCGCGCCCGCGGTGGGGAAATCGCGCGGCGACGGAGGCTCGAGCTGGCCGGACGGCGAAACCTTGTCCGGGGGATAGCCGGTCAGCATCTGGTAGATCGCCGCGGTGTGATTGAACAGTCCCACCGGCGTATAGCTCATCGACCGGATCAAGGTGTACTTGTCGGCGTGCTTCGAGAGCAGCGGCATGGTCTCGCTCAACTGGATGCCGTCGACGTTGGTCTTGATGGGCTTGAAGTCCCCGCGGATGTTTGACGGCGCGTCGGGTTTCGGGTCCCAGATGTCGAGATGGCTCGGACCGCCCTGGAGAAAGAGCAGGATGACGGACTTCGCCCCTCCATAGCCCTTCGACCCGGCAAAGGGCGAGGCCGCAGATGCCTTGGCCTGGAGAGAGAAGAAGTGGGGCAGGCTCAGCCCGAACAGCGTCGACCCTCCCACGCGTAGAAACTCACGGCGCGTGTACCCGTCACACAGCCTAGCCATCCGTCCCGGTATCGATAACATGGTCTCGCCTCCGCTCGAGCGACCTTAGGGGCCGCGCGAGCCCAGTCGGAACTAGCGATTGAACAAGAAGGCGTAGCTGTTCAGCAGCGCCCACTCGAGGTCCTGAGCCTTCTCCGTGCGATTCTTGCTTCCCTTGAGATAGTCCTGCGCTTTCTGGACTTCCTCGGCCGTCGGCGGCCGGTCGAGCGTCGCCACGTAAAGGTCCTGGATGATCTCCCGGTCGGGAGCGCCCTTGAGGATCAGCCTGGCGATGCGGCCGTCCGGATCGGCCACCGCGTCCCCCACCGCCGGCCCGTTGATCAGGTTCAACGCCTGCTTCAAACTCACCTCGCTGCGGCGCTCGCACTCGCACGGGGATTCGCGCTGCGGCCTCCCGAAGAGGTCGAGAAATCCGCCCATGCCGACTTTCGAGTCGGGAAGCTCCTCCGCCAGGTAATCCTTGGGCACATCCTTGAAGACCATGCGGCTGCCGGTCGAGATGCTGATGGCGTCCATCAGCTCTTCCGCCGTGAGGCGGCGCGGCAAAGCGTGGGAGAAGTTGTTGTCGTCGTCCGCATTCCACTCGTTGGTGAGGGAAGAAAGCTGGTAAGTGCGCGAGTCGACGATGGTGCGGATCAGATACTGCAGGTCAAAATGGTGGTCGATAAAGTCCTTGGTGAGGGCGGTGAGCAATTCGGGATTGATGGGCGGGTTGCTCGACCGGATGTCATCCACCGGGTCGATGATGCCGCGGGCGAAGAAATAACTCCATACCCGGTTGACGATCGCCTTGGCGAAGTATGGATTATTCTTCGAGGTCAGCCACTCCGCCAGAAGTTGGCGCCGTCCTTCGCCGTCCGTCAGGTGGGCGGGTTGCAAATAGGGAAAGTGCGCGGGCGCCACGCGTCCCGTCTTCGGGAACACAATCTCCCCGTCG
>QHZK01000434.1 GCA_003224635.1 Acidobacteriota bacterium
CGTCCGACAGGGCCCTTATCAGGAGCGGCTCAAGCTCTCCGGCAGGTGTCCCGGTCTGCAACATAATTCCGCCGATGAAATGCGACTGCAGCTCGATTCTCTTCATCATCTCCTGTGGATAATCGACCTTCTGAGCCAGAGGCACGAAGAACATCGGAAACGCCGGCCGGTTTAAGCCCCAGCCTGCAAATTTCGCATCCCGCACGACGCCCACGATACGGAACGTGCCAGCATTCTCGGGATAGTCCAGGCCGAAGTGATGGTCCAGCGGGTCTTCGCCGCTCTTGAAAAAACGCTTTACGAAGGCTTCGTTCACGATGGCAACCGGCTCAGTATTCTCATTGTCCGCTGAGGTAAAAGCCCGACCGCGCAGAATGGGTATGCCAAAGCTCTGGAGATATTTGGCGCTCACGCGGTCCCACGATGCGCCCGATTCCTCATCCATCTTGGGAGCAGCATGGCCGGCCACATAGATCAGTTCGCCCCAGTTATTGGTGAGCGGGTTATAGAGCGCCAATCCGCTTGCCCTCACTCCCGGCAGCCGATTGAGGTGTTCTTCAAGCTCACGATAGAGGGCGGCGAGTTTGGCCTCGGTGTAGGTGGCGGGTGGGTTGTGTAACTCCACCTCCACGCGCCCTTGAACTTGGTACCCGAAATCCTGATGCTCAAGCTTGTTGAGGCTTCGCGCCAGCATCGTTGCACCGGCGACCAACACTACCGAGAGCGCCGCCTGCACTATCAGCAACGCTTTGCGGGCAAAAGAGGAATGATCGCTCGTACTGCGGCCCGATCCGCGCAAGGCTTCCGCGGGGTCGGTACGCGTGGCAAACCACGCCGGAGCCGCACCAAAGATGACGCCCGTCATCAGCGCCAGTCCGAAGGCAAGCGCCATGACCACGAGCGATGGCACGGCCCTGATGGGAAGGAAATGCGCGCTGTGGAACGCCAGCGTCAGCAGCAGCCGCGCGGCTCCCACGGCCACCATAAGCCCGACCACGTAGCCGCCCGTCGCCAGGAGTACGCTCTCCGTGAGGGCCTGCGCAATAATCGCCCCCCTCGTCGCGCCGATGGCCAGCCTGATGGCGGTTTGCCCACGACGCGACACCGCACGAGCCAGGAGAAGGTTAGCCACATTGGCGCAGGCAATCAGGAGCACTAGTCCACAGACTGCTAGTAAGATCTGGAGGCTGCGCCCGTACTCCTCTTTCATCTCGGCGACGCCAGCGCCTGCGGGAACGACGTTGATCACCTGCTTGGGAAGCATGCGGATCACGTCCGGCATCCAGTTGGCGGGATAGCCGGAATCATACTGCATCCATTGCCTCAGCACTCCGGTGAGACGCGCAGACATTCCTTGGACCGAAGCGCCCGGCCGCAGGCGGCCCATCATGCGTAGCCATGCCCCGGTCGACTGTCGCAGCAGGTTGCCTTCACCGGCAATTAAAGGTTCCTGCTGCACGGGGATCCAAATGTCTGGCGGGTCGCTGCGCAGAGTCTCGCCGAAAAATCCGGGCGGAGTCACTCCGATGACCGTAAACGGGTGGCCCTCGATGACGAAAGTTGAGCCTACCACGGAAGGATCGCCGCCGTAGCTGGTCTGCCACACACGGTGACTGAGCACGGCGACCGGCGGAGCGCCCGGCCTGTCGTCCTCACGAGTAAACACTCGCCCACCGAAGGCGCGCACCCCAAGCATTGAGAAGTAATTTCCGGTGACGTACTCGGAGCGCAGAGGCCTGGCTGCCGCCTGGCCTTGACGACGCACGCTTTGGAGGCCGCGGCCGGCTTGGAAAGCAGCCACCTCTTCAAATTCCGGCGTTTCTGCCTTCAGCCGTTCGTACAGAGGGAACGAATAAAATCCCCAACGGTCTTGAGGCCCACTTTCGACGCAGCACTCGTCACCCTCGCCGACGCGGTAGAGTTTGCCGGGATCGGAAACCGGCAGGGAACGCAGCATCACCGCGTGAATCAAGGTGAATATGGCCGTGGTACCGCCGATCCCCAAGGCCAGCGTGAGTACAGCCGCCGCGGTAAAAACAGGAGACCGCCGGAACTGCCGCACCGCGTAGCGAAGATTGCCGAGCTGGTTTTGCATTACTAACCTCCTGATTTCATTACGGCGATGAGCTGCTGCGGGTTCCAGTAGAATCGACATCTCCTGCCCACCACTCGGCAGTCAGGCATAATTCCACCCCGTCTCTTTTTGACGCCTTCCGGGAGTAATCAGTAAGCAGAGCTGAGCGGCTCATGCTAAGACTAACCGCTGCCGAATATCTGTCTGCCGCGATCGCGCGCGCGACAAAGTAATTTCTCCGTTCGCGCTTGCCCGAAGCGCGCGGACCAAGCCTGGAGTCCGGTGCGGAAGGTTGTGGCGGGACGGTGCATTCGGAACGAAAAAACGTCCTTCCTGGAAAATAGGAGCACTGCGATTCGGCGACGGGCCAAACCCCTTCGGCTTGGCATCAGTAACGAGTAGTCGCCTAGTGTTTATCGACGAATCCGCAGGGGCAATCCGAAAAACAACGGAGCCGGACACTATCACACTGTTGGTGAGACGAATAGAGCACGCCGAGAATGTCCGGCATCCCGCAGCCTCCTTTCGGTGTCCGGTCCGTGCTTCAGGGGTCGGCTTGACTTTGATGACGTCCCCCTCCCAGAGAGCACGATCGCTGCCAAATGTTTTTTGCTGGTCGAAAACTTTGTCAAGCCAGTGCTTCAGCACCCCACGATCGGCGGACCGATATCATCACTCATTTCCGAGGGCGTTTCGAGCCGTTATGCGCCCGCGTAGAGTGGCTCCGTAGCCGACTCAACCGTCTCAAAACGGGCCTCTTGGCGATTGATCCCGATTCGTGTTCAAGCCCCCGGCTTTTTCCATTCCGAACCGGCGACATCCATGGAGTTGCACCGCATCCACTGCCGTCAGGCTGCGCCGGAGTTCGTTTGACAGGAAAAAAAGTTCGATGTGCCAACCCAAGATCCGGGGATCGACGCAACTGGTAGTCAGCGCGGTGCGACTGGTGCTGTGCGGCCAGGGCTTCCTCAGTATTCTGAAAAACAAAGCCAACTTTGAGCACCGACGACCGGCAGCCGACGCCCGAAAACCGAATCAATACTCCACCTTCACTAGACACAGTCCCCGCGCCGGGGCCGTCGGACCGGCGAGCGTCCGGTCGCGGGCTTCAACAATGCGGAGCACGTCCTCGGGCGCGAGTTTTCCCCTTCCCACTTCGAGGAGCGTCCCCACAATGTTGCGGACCATGTGATGCAGGAAGCCGTTTCCCCGGACCTCGTAAATCAGCAAGGAGGTACGCGGGCGCCACAGCAGGCGCGAGGAAAAGATCGTCCGCGCCATCGTCCGAACCGTCGACCGCGCATCGTCGCTCTTAGCCTCCGCGTCCCCTTCGGCGGCATGGGCCGGAGAGGCTGCGAATGACGTGAAGTCGTGCTGGCCTTCAACCAGTCTCGCTGCCTCCGCCATGCTTCGATGGTCGAGCGGATAGGGGTGGTGGCAGACAAACCTCCAGATAAACGGCGGACAGA
>QHZK01000435.1 GCA_003224635.1 Acidobacteriota bacterium
CCGTGGAAAATGGAAGTGGTGGAGGTGTTGAGCGTCACCGCCGTTTCTTTCTTCCTTCTTCTCCCCATCATCGCGCTCCACGAAGCGAACCTGGCGAGCGGCGGCATCGGGGGACGCGAGCTCCCGGCGCCGCAGGCGGGGCTCATGGCCGAGCTTGCGCAGGGCATCGTGGGCGGCCAGATGCCCTGGGGCCTGCTCGTGATGGGCTGCCTGTTTGGCATCGGCCTGGTGATGATCGAGGCGCCGTCGCCCATGCTCATCGCCGTCGGGATGTACCTGCCGCTCGAGACGACCTCGTCTATTTTTGTGGGCGGCGTGATCAAGTGGCTGGCTGACCGGTGGGCCGCGCGCCGGAACCTAACGCCCGAGGAAAATCTCAAGTTCGAAGAGCGGGGAACGCTCGTGGCCTCCGGCTTCATCGCCGGCGAAGCCATCACCGGCATCCTGCTCGCGGTGCTCTTCATCAAGGGCGTTCCGTCGCTTACGCGCGTCTTCACCGGCCGGGAGGCGTTCCCCTTCCTGGCGAGCTGGGGAGGGTATTTGTCTCTCATGGTGTTCGCAACCATCGCTTATTGCCTGATTCAAGTCCCGTTGCGTAAGCGTGGAGAAGGAGTCTCGGATCGGGCCTGAGGAAGCAGGGAAAAACACAAGCCTCACGCCAAGGCGCCAAGGCGCTAAGAGAGGGCGGTTTGTTTGCTTTGCGACTTCGCGCCTTTGCGTGAGTGCTTTTGGCCCTGTGTCCTGAGTGCGGTTTCACCGAGCAGCAACAGGCAGATGCACGCAGACTCGGCGCGAGTCACGACCGAGGTTGCATTCATCGGAGACAACGGCAATACTGGTGGCATGAGAAGGTCGGGCAGATTTCGGTCCGGCGAGAAGGGTGAGCAGATGATCAAAACGGAAAAAGCTACCTTTGCGGCCGGTTGTTTCTGGGGAGTCGAGGCGGCATTCCGCCAGGTTGAAGGCGTCAAGTCAACGGCGGTCGGCTACATCGGAGGGACGCTCGAGAACCCGACCTACCGCGACGTGTGCACCGACCAGACGGGACACGCGGAAGCGGTCGAGGTGACGTACGACCCCTCCAAGGTGTCTTACGATGACTTGCTGAACGTGTTCTGGCAACTTCACGACCCCACGACGCTCAACCGGCAAGGGCCGGACGTGGGCACGCAGTACCGGTCGGCGATATTTTTCCACAACGCGGAACAGGAAGCGGCCGCCAAGTCCTCGAAAGAGGCCCTTCAGAAGTCCGGAACCTATAAGAAGCCCATCGTGACCGAGATTGTCCCCGCCTCCGAATTCTGGCCAGCGGAAGAGTATCACCGGCAGTATCTCGAGAAGCGAGGTCTCGCCCACTGCACGATAAAGTAGATAAAGCAAAGGCGCGGCCCACCGGCGAATCTGGCGCGCGCCCCGACTGGAAAGTGGGACTCGACCCAAAAGTGGGACTGTGCTCGGCGTGCCTCCACGCGCGGAGCATCCGGTCGGACCGCGGATCGTTATTTTATCTGTGCGAGCGCTCGCGGACGGACCCGAGTTTTGCGATGTACCCGCGGTTGCCGGTCGTCGAGTGCGCGGGATTTGAGCCTGGGCCCGGCGCCGTACAGACGCCTCTGTGAGGCTAGACTTGGTTTCTGGCAAGCTGCCGTAAGCGGGGCTTCGGTGTCTCGGCGACCAGTCAGACCAGGCAGGAGGTTACCTAGTGGCTGAGTACGGATACACTGTGATTTACGAACCGCTTTCGGAAGGCGGATATCAGGTAATCGTTCCGGCTTTGCCGGGCATCGTGACTTACGGCCGCGCGCTCGAAGAGGCTCGGGAAATGGCGCGAGATGCCATCCTCTGTCACCTTCGAGGACTACTGAAGGACGGCGAAGAAAATCCCTGAAGACCCATTCACTCACGAGCAGCCGCTCACCGAAGAGGTAAGAGTCAGCGTCTAACTGAAAAACTCGGGAAACGTGTCATTCTGAGGAGCCGGAGGCGACGAAGAATCTCGTAAGTGATTGGAAATGCGCAGTGCGAGATTCTTCGCTGCGCTCAGAATGACAGTCGGCAGCGGCTAGCCAGCGGCGGAGCGGATTTTTTCCGAGGCCCGCAAAACCTTCAGAAACTCCCGCATAAAGAACGGCAAGTCCATCCACGTGCGCGAAGTCACCAGGTTCCCGTCGACCACGACCTCGGTATTCTTGAACTTGGCGCCGGCGCGCTCCATGTCAGGCGCGAGAGCTTCAAAGGTCGAGATCGTGCGGCCGCGGATCGCGTCCACAGCGGCCAGGATCAGCGAGCCGTGACACAGCGCGGCGATGGGTTTCTGGCGCTCGACAAAGTGCCGGACGATCTTCTGAAGTCGCGGGTCGTTGCGCAGGTATTCCGGCGCGCGGCCCCCGCTCAGAATGATGCCGTCGTATCGTTCCGGTTCGACGTCCGCGAAGGCGATGTCCGCCGGAATGCGGTAGCCGGGCTTCTCGACGTAGGTGTCCCAGCCGGGTTCGAAGTCGTGGATCACGGAGTTCAAGACCTTCTTCGCCGGCGCCGCGATGCGCGCTTCGATACCCTCCTCGCGCAGGCGGTGATACGGATACCAGGTGTCAAGCGATTCGGTCGCGTCCCCCGCCACGAGCAGCACTTTTGCCATGACACGAACCTCCCAGTGAGATAACCGCGATTATTCTACACCGCGGTTGCTGGAGGACCAATCCGACATCGTAATCCGGTGGTGGGCCATTTTTGGCTCTGTAGCGGCGGTCTGCGACCGCCGAACGGCGCTCTTAGAGCGCCGCTACAGCGAAACTCACCCACATAATCCGAAATCGTTGACGTGAAATGGGGCTTCGATTATCCTAGCGGCCCTTTTCGAGGAAGGCGCAGAGGTTGACAAAGGCTCACAATCGGCGCGAGTTCCTGCGGACGATGCGTGGCGCTGCGACCCTGGGCTTGGCGTCGTCGGTCCGGTCGTTTGGGCGGACGCGCGCCCTGCGCCTTTCAGGGACTATCGCAATCCCTCAAGGTCCTGGGGGGCGCGACCGCCTGCAGCCGGACTGGTACCGAAAGAAAATCGCCCAGGTGCAGGCCGAGATGGCGAAGGACAAGCTTGACGCGCTCGTCCTGCTGAACGCGCACAACATCATCTACACCACCGGCTATTTCCACATCTCTACGGAGCGGCCGCTGGCGGCTCTGGTTCCCAAATCGGGCGAGCCCGCGTTGTTTGTTCCGGAGCTCGAAGTCGACCAGGTGAAACTCTGGTGGGTGAAAGATTACGAGTCTTACTTCGACTATCCCGGACCCGTCAACCGAATTCGGTGGATTTTTGAGCGCGTGGCCCGCCGCGGACTGGCGCAGGGCAGGATTGGGATCGAGGCGCCCGCCGTCAACCGGTTGAAAGAAATAAAGCTCGGAGCGCCGCGCGCTCGCCTCGTGGTAGCCGACGAGCTCATCGAGCACCTGCGCTGGATCAAGGACTCGGATGAGCTGGCCATGATGCGGCGCGCCATGTATTTTGCCGACTTCACCGTGCAGGCGGGCCGCGACTTTGTCGCCCGGAACGGGGGGGTGACGGAGGACCAGATCCTGAAGGCGACTGCGGACGAGGTGGCCGATAAGATGTCCCGCGAGCTGAAGGACGTAGTCGGGGTCTCGATCGAAGCCCCGTTTGGCGGCCTGGTCCCTTTCGGCAAACGCTCTGCTTTCCCTCACGCCGTTCCGAGCTCGGACCGGCTGAAGAAGGGCGACGCGCTCATTCTGAGTTTCGGCTCGCAGGTCGGCGGGTATAACGTCGAGTGCGAAAGGTCCTTTTGCGTCGGTCAACCTTCGGATTATGCCAAGAAGCTGTTCGACGCCATGCTGGCCGCGCACGACGAAGGGGCGCGCCTTATAAAAGC
>QHZK01000068.1 GCA_003224635.1 Acidobacteriota bacterium
ACGGCGGCTCCGAGACAAACCGGCTGGGGAGCCACGAACAAAAGGAAAGTGGCCAGACCGCTGGCGAAGGGAGCGAGGGGTTCCACTCGGATCGACTGGGCAACGCGGAAGGCGCGAGGTCTCACGGGAAGGAATTATGCCACAAGAGTAACTCGAAGCGAATCCCTCGGGCCGGACTTTACGCCTGACCGGCCGGGCTGCTGGCGCGTGCGCGCGACTTGCTCACGCATTGTTCGTAGGCCAGCACCACTTCTCAAAAGCTCAGGAGTACAGCGCAAGAGTGGCAAGCCGGCCTCCTCGGACCGGATGCCGAGCTCCTTGAACAGCGCCTTGGCGTTCGAAATTTCGTCCCCCACGCCGAAGAGATGGAAGAGATGAATGAAGGGAGAATTTGGTCGGAAAACACTCGCAAAGCTTCGGCCTGACTGCCCTGGCTCAGCACACGCACCACCGCGTCGGGCGTTGCCGGATGACCTTGGCTCTCGAAGCAGTTCCATCTCAGGGAAAGCAGGCACTTCCAGTTTCGGTGGGATCCTCCTCAACGCGCTCAATCAATCCCGAGCGCCAGTTGGTGCCTGACATCGTTGCCCAATGGGAACACGGACAAGATACACCAGGTTGGTTGCGCTTTTGGCCAGATTACGAATATCCAGAATGACAGTCGTTCCGTGCAGCTCGCTCTTAAATGTTTCTGGTAGGTCCACTTCGTTGCGTGGTTCTGGTGCGGATTGGCGCTGGTCGGACAAGTGATGGCAGGCATTGCGGGGGTCGTGCTCTTTGTGGTCGCCCTCGCCAGCCTGATGAGCGTCCGCCGCGTGCTGGCGCTCGAGGGCTTGGTCCGGCGCTTCACGCCTGCCGGGAATGCATCTGCGGCAGAGCCAGGGAAAGCGAACGAGAAAGATCTGACCGATCCCGCTCTCCTTGAAGGCCTCCGATCGCTCGGATTTGCGGCGGTCTCTGCCGCTGGTGGCGCCGCAAGCGCCAGCGGCGTCACGCTTCCCGACCCCAAGGACCGTATTCAGGTGTACGAGTTAGTGTCCGCGGCGCTGAACGATGCCCAGCAAAGCCGCTATGAAGAGTCTCTGCGCAAGCTGCGCGAGGCGGAAATGACCGATCCCAACTTGGTGGCCATCCGCTTTCTCATAGCGCGAGATTACCTTCACCTGAACGATTTCCCTCACCCAGCCGAGTATTTTGAGTCCGCTTTCAAAGTCGATCCAAAATACACCGCGGCAGCCTACTACCTGGGGTTGTCTCAATTGGAGATGGGAAATCTGGACGGCGCCGAGGACTCATTCCGGCGCGCGCTCGAACTGACCCGGCCAACTTCTCCGCCGCCTTCAACCTCGGAGTCGTCCACAGCCGCCGGAAACAACCCGAGGCCGCGATTCAAGCCTTTCAGCGCGCCGTCGAGACCCTCCCTGACTACGCAGAAGCGCACGAAGCACTCGGAGAGCTCTACCTTTATCTCAACCGTCCGGACGATGTCGTTCGGGAATTGGAGCGCGCCGTGGCCATCATGCCGAAGATGGCCAAGGCCCATTACTACCCGGGTCGAGCTTATGCGGCCCTGGGCCGTCACGAAAAAGCGCAGCAGAGGTTGATCGCGCCAAGAGCCCTTAACCGTGGCGAAGTCGGGCGGTGTTCCGGCCGGACCGTTTAGCGAGCCTTCGTGGACGTTCTGGCTCGCATGCCCGACTCAAGCGTAACGCATGCGGGCCCGCAAGATACTCACCGAAGCCTTTGGTAGGACGAAAGCCGCCTCCGCGCCGCCGGGAACCATGGAAGTGACGGGTGGGCCATCGGGATGCGGATGGCCGTTTGGACCGTCGGCGTGCCAGACATATTGCTCGCTCCCGAACGTCACCACATTGACCGGACCTGAAAAGAATCCTTGGCGGCCAGCGCTTGAATCATCAAAGACCACGCGCACCGTGTGGGAGTTCAACTGGTCTCGATTAACGAGCATTAAGGACCACTCTTGGTCGGGGCGTTCAACGGCGTAGACTGCGACCTGCTCATGCCCGGCTGCATCCCTGAGGTCGCACGAGGTTTTGTAGGTATGGTGAACCTCGTCGCCGGGCTTCACCCATTCCAGGTTGATAAGCCGGCTGGCGAAGTACTGCGAGGTCTCCTGCTTGATCTGGAAATTCTCGTCCGCAGTGAACATGGCGAAAGTACCTGCGCCGTGGCAGCCTCCGGAAAGCGGTCGCGGGAAGAAATGGAAATGGTAGAGGCCGCTGCCGCCGGCCGTGAGGAAGGCTCCCACATATTCGGCAAGCCAGAGCGCCCCGAACATGTCGACGAAAGATTGGTCGGCTCCCCACGAGAGGTTGCTCTCGGTGATGAGCATCGGAACTCCTTCCGGCACTCCGTCGTCCTTCCAGACCTGGAGGATGTGGCGGACTAGCTCGGGCTCTTTGTAAAGGTCACTCCACGTGACGCGGCAGGGCTCGAACGGATAGTGCTCGAAGGACACGAAGGCCAAGTCGGAAATCCGTCCGTGCGATTTCAGGTAATCGATGAAGCGGCCCATCCAGGAAGTCCTGCCCTGCGCGTCGGGCCACACCTTAATATCTTCGTTGACGCCCTCGAAGACGGGCCCGCCAAGTTTTGCCTCCGGAACCAAGCGATGAATAGCAGTCGCGAACTGCAAGTAAAGCGCGGCGTAGTCTTCCGGCTGGCAATACTGACCGTCAGGCTCCTCGCCCATCTCCACATAGGAAACCGGGTAGCCTCGCTTCTTGAGGTAGGCGACTTCAGCGGCTGCGTCTTCCGGTGTGCCGTAAAGCATGGCGACGGGAATCATGGCGGGCAGGTTGTTGGTGACGCCGCTGGTGAAGAACAGGTCGAAGCCCGTCTGGTCTCCCGCGTGGATGTTGAGGTCGGACTCCGAGTGCCAAGGGTCAATGGAGGAACAGTAGGTGACCGTCTGGTTCTGGTCCGGGGAATGCTGGACCAGGTCTACAAAGCCGCCGTTGCTGTCGAAGCTGCCAGCGTAGAGTTCATGGATGGCGTAACCAGCCGAGTTGCGTGGATCGTCGAGGCCGTGCGTATCGGGAGTATTGGAAGACTCCGTCATCCAGACGCGGAGGAACCTTGCCGCGACGGGCGACGGTGACAGCTTCAGCGTTATGGCGCCGCCTTGAGCGTCCTTCACGATGCCCCGTGTGAAAGCGTTCCAGGCCCCGAGCGCCGGCTTGCCCATAGGATCTTCCCCGGTCCAGTACTGGACCTCGTACGACCGCGCGTAAGGATTGGCCCAGTCGATCCGAATGGCGTTCACTTCTTCCACCGCTCCCAGATCGACGACCACCCATTGCGGGTGGAGTGAATCGTCTTCGCCCGTGAATTGGCTGGTGAGGTACGGATTGCTCTTCCAATAGGTGTCGGCCTCGCCGTCTGTCATGCGGGAATAGCCGCGTTCGGCGCCGCCGTTGCGAGTGTGACCCCGGTGTGGCAGAGGATAGCCGTAAGAATGCCGGAGAAACTCGGCGGGCTCGGAGTTACCCCTAAAATACCCGCTTTTGTGTGCCGGATCGCTCCAGGTCCCTTTGGGATTCCAGTGCCAGGCGGCAATTTGGAGCTCGGTGTTCTGTCGATAACTTATCGGCCCCCAGCCCGCGGAGAGACACTTCTTGATCACAGGCTCGGTGTAGAGTTTGTCGACGGAGCCGTAAGGCAAGATGTCAATCGAGCTGCCGAGGGCGCGATGGGGACTGAACGAATTCGTGGCGTGGCCAGCCGTCGAATCCACGCGAACGGTCGTCATGCTGGAGGAGTCGGCGCCGACAGCCGCGGGAACGGGCTCGTGGCTGGTCGCAGAAACGGCCAACGCGTGGTGAAGAGTCATCGACAGCGGCACGGCGCGCGTGGCCGCGCTCAAGAATTTCCGACGAGAAATTCGTTTAGATGCATCTTTGCCCATCTGCTCCCTCCGGGGCGCTCCGAGCCAAATTGGAACGGTACCGAAGCCTATTGACAACCCGGCGTAACGGTGGTTTATTTCAGTCATATATTACTGCAAGTTTGTTCTGGGCCGGGCGTCGGGCGTTCAAGCTGTTGGGCGGATTTGAAGTGCTGGGAAGCATACGCTGCCAGGGTGGTGCCCTCACCGACCGCCGCTCACCGCTGATTCAAAACAGCACTTTCAGTCCGAATTGGATATGCGAGGCGCGCTGCAGGTGACGCTCCAAGCCAACCTGGCGCTGAAAACACTACAGGGGGAAGTGCCGAAGCCCGGGCTGGCGAGGTAGTGGGTGAAGTCGGCGATGCAGGCCACAACTTTCAGTCCGATGCCCAGAGCGACGTTGAAGCAGATGCTGAAATTGAGTTTGGAATGCAACAGTTTCAGCAGGATCTGCTGCAGCAACTCAATCAGGCACTTCAAGTTTACGGTCACGAATGCAATTCGGGCGGTTGCAAATAAATTAGAAGTGTTGCCATTAGAGAGGGTTTTCAATGAAGAGAAAGGGAGTTACTCTCCTGGGGGTTTTAGCTCTGGTGGTTTGTTCTCAAGCGCGCGCGTCTGTGCGGGTAAGAGTCACCGACCGAACTGGAGCCCCTTTCCCGGATGTGCTTGTTATCGTTAAGTCGCTCGCAGGCAAAGGAGAAATCTTCCGAGCTCTCACTAACCAAACTGGCCGTGTTCCTGATCGAGACTTGGCCGCAGGACTGTATCGGGTCATCGCCACGTGCCCTTACGGCATCTGCGAGACTAAGATTACCGAGTTTCTTGTGGGCGACGCGCCGGTGGAGCTTGAACTGAAAGTGGACGTTTCGCCGACTCGGGGCAACGTTACGGTCGTCGGACCATCGAATCGGATGAGAGTCCAGCTTCTCGATCCGCAAGGCAAACCGGTGGCTTCCGCAGAAGTCCTCGTCCGAGATTCGAGCGCTGAGTTTGAACGCTGGTACAAAACCAACAGCGATGGTGAAGCTGATGTCGAGCCACTTGGAACCAAGATAACCTTCGCTGTGTTGTACAAGCGTACGCTTACTGAAGAAACGGTCAGCGCGGCCTCAATCGAGAAGCTGCGGACGGAAGGCAAGAAATTAGTGATTCGTCAGAGATAAGCTTCGGGAGCCGCAGCCGCATGTGAGTCAAAAGGCGTTCTCAGAGGCATTTCCCGAGGCAGACGGTCCGCCTTCCGAGGTTAGCACATTAAGATGAGACAATGGGGACGCGTGGGACGCATGGGACAAATTATTTCTCCCACCGAATCAAAGAGTTGCAGAGCTGGCGAGGAGGCCCCGGTTGCCCAAATTCCTCGGCCAGCTTCTCCGGCAAAGCTTCTCGGACTGGGGCGCCGATGGTGAGGGTCGAGCTTTGACGCAGCTTCGTATTCTTCTGGCGTGTCGATGGCGGAGCCGTCAAGGAAAGCGCGCTTGGTAGGGCAACTTTGCGGGGTTGCGAAAGGCCTGGTTGCGCTGGCTTGGTTGCGCTAAGGGTCTAGGAGCTGGGATACCCGCTGGTAGCCCGACCGGATGGCGGGGTCGTGAGGGTCCAGTTGGTAGGCAGTGCGATATTCTTGGGCGGCGGCTTTGAGGTCGCGCCCGGTCTCGAACGCGACGCCCAGATTGTAGTGCGCCGGAGCATAATCCGGGTTCGAGCCAAGGGCCTTACGAAACTGGGAGATGGCGCCAGGCAAGTCGCCCTTGGCCAAGAGCACATTCCCCAGCCCGATCCGGGCCGCGGTGTTGTCAGGCTCCAGGCTGAGCGTGGCGCCGAATTCCTGCTCGGCGCCCTCGAGGTCGTGCTTCGCCCGCAACGCATTGGCGAGGTTGTAGTGCGCCGTCGCGAGGTCCGGCTTCAGGCAGATCGCTTTGCGGTACTCGGCGATGGCGCCGTCCATGTCGCTCTTGCTCTTGAGCGCGGCGCCGAGATTGGAGTGGGCCTCGGCGTATTCCGGTTTCAGGCGGAGCGATTCGCGACACTCGGCGATGGCCCCGTCGAAGTCGCCCTTGCGGTGGAGCGCCGCGCCCAGGTTCTGGTGGGCCACAGCGCTCGTGGGATCGAGACGCAACGACTCGCGGAACTCGGCGATGGCGTCGTCCACTTTTCCTTGCCGGGCCAGGACGTAAGCCAGATCAAAATGCAGCGACGCGCTTCCCGGGTCGAGTGCGAGCGCGGGACGATATTCGGCTTCCGCTTCCTTCCACTCTTTCTTCTGCTCGAAGCTCGCCCCCCGCCCTAGACGTTCAAGGACTTGAGCCTGCTTGCTTTGTGACTTGAGCTCGCCCGCAGCCCCGGCGACCAACAAGAGTAGTACGGCAAACCTGAACTGCATGCTCCCCCGTTCTTCGACCTTCTAAGTACTACGTTACCATCTAAGTACTATATTACCACGCGAGTCAATACCAGTAAGTATCTGGCCTGGGTGGCGCCGAAGTCGAGTTGGCGGGCCATTTGGGTTCTGTAGCGGCGGTCGAAGCCTGCCCTGGAAGGGACCGCCGAACGGCGCTCAATGGAGCGCCGTTATAGACGCCCTACAGCGAAACTGAACCACTACAGGCTGGTGGTCCGCAAACGCTCGGCGCCCGTTCGCACAAGCGCCGGTCTGGCGCACAGGTTAGCCGGCGGCGGTCGCGCCGGCGGGGGCACAGAAGCGGTCGAACGCCTCCCTCAGTTCCTCGGTGATGTCTTGAGGGTCGCGGCCTTCGATGTTCGAGCGCTCGAGCATGAAAACCAGCTTCCCGTCACGCAGCAAGGCGATCGAAGGCGAGGAAGGCCCGTACCCGGTGAAGTAGGCGCGCGCCCGGGCCGTCGCTTCGCGGTCCTGACCGGCAAATACCGTCGCCAGGATCTCTGGCCGCGCGCGCTGGGAAAGGGCGAGCGCCACGGCGGGCCGGGCCTTTCCCGCCGCACAGCCGCAGATCGAATTGACGACGACCAAGGCCGTTCCCCGGGCAGCGCCCAAGACGGCATCGACCTCCTCGGGAGTTCTCATTTCACTAAAGCCCAAGCTGGTCAGTTCCTCTCTCATCGGTTGGACCATTTCTTCTGGATACACGCTCGACCTCCTGTTGCGGGGTCGCATCGGGACCCCGTGCACAACGTCAAGTATAAAGCACCAAGCGCGGCGGGTAAAGCGAGTCACGTCCTCGGCTCCGAGCGTTTTCCTTCTCGCAAATAAATTTGTCCTGCGGCGTCATAATTGTGAGACAATCATCTCATAGCAATAGCAACCGGTGGGCGATGGTTTCGAGCGTGACTTCTTGGGCTGTGACCGCACTCTGCTGCAGCGAAATAGGCCGCGTGGGCTTCGGCTCGGAAACGAACACCCGTCACCGTGCGATGTTAATTGGGGGATACAAACCGAAAGACGACCAGCAGTGCAGGAGAATCGATGAAGAACCTTTTTGTGGGTAATCTGCCCTTCAGTTCCACCGAGGACGCGGTGCGCGCTCATTTCGCGCAATTCGGAGAAGTGCAGCAAGTCAGGATCATGACCGACAGGGACACGGGGAAGCCGCGTGGATTTGCCTTCGTGCAGATGACGAATGACGAGGAAGCATTGAAGGCTGTCGCGGCGCTCAACGGCAAGGAGTTCGAAGGCCGCTCCTTGACCGTGAACGAGGCGCGCCCAAAACCAGAGCGAGCGGGCGGAGGATTCCGCCCCGGCGGCGGTGGCGGAGGCAGACGCAGGGAGGGCCAAGACAGCTACCGCGGCCCGCGTCAGTCCAGAGAACCCCGCTGGTAAAGTTCACCGGTTAAGCGCAACAACCAAGGGAGCGCAGCGTCGAGGGGGTGGTGTGTGTTCTGTCGACGCCGCCTAAGGAGAGTTCTGTAATGGCAGGAACGAAGAAAGAGACGTACCAGAAGCGTCAAAAGGAAATGAAGCGGCTGGAGAAACAGAGGGAGAAAGCGGAGAAGCGTGCCGCTCGTAAGCTCGAAAAGACACAGAACCGGCCAGAGCCCGAAGGCGAAGTACCCGAAAGTCCGGAGACTGAGCCTGTCGTCGACCCCGCTTAGCCAAGTGCTCCCAGCTTTCCCGTGACCCGCCGCGCGGGTCCGGCGAATGGCGGAGTTGCTTCTTCGAAATCCCAATCCCCAGAACATAAGGCGCGGCGTCCACGCGTTCAAGGTAGAATCAGAGAGCCATGGTTCAAACCTTATTTGGTCCACAGAAGGAGCAGAAGGAAAGGACCGGCCTCTTCGACCGGCTCAAGAAAGCCGTGGCTTCTACCAAGGCGCAACTGGTGGAGCGGATTGATGAGATCGTCGAGGGCAGGACCGAGATCGACCAGTCGGTCCTCGATGAGCTCGAGGCCACTCTGATCACGGCTGACCTCGGGGTCAAGACGACGCAGGCTATCCTGGCCGGCCTGCGCGAGCGTATCAATCGCCGCCAGCTCCGCGAGCCCAAGCAACTGCGCGAAGCGATCGAGCAGGAGATACTGGTGATTCTCGAAAGCCCCGGTCGAGCTTCCGGCCAAACGCGCGCGCCCGGTCCCGGCGCCGTCCCGGCGGCGAAAAAGCCGGGCTTGCCGGAGGTCATTTTCGTCGTGGGAGTGAACGGCGTCGGCAAAACCACCACCATCGCCAAGCTCGCCAACTTTTATCTCCGGCAAAACCGGAAGCCGTTGCTGTGCGCCGCTGACACTTTCCGCGCCGCCGCCAACGAGCAGCTCGAAATCTGGGCGGGTCGCCTGGGGATCGAAATTGTGAAGCAGAGGCCCGGGGCCGATCCTTCCGCCGTCATCTTCGATGCGCTCGCGTCCGCCAAGCGGCGCGAGGACGATCCGGTGATTGTGGATACTGCGGGCCGCCTGCACACCAAGGACAACCTCATGGCCGAGCTCGAGAAGATGTGCCGCATCGCCGGGCGCGAGGTCCCGGGCGCGCCCCATCAGGTCCTGCTGGTCATCGACGGCACCACCGGCCAGAACGGCCTCCAGCAGGCCCGCCAGTTCACCGAGCACGCCGGCACCACCGGCATCATCCTTACCAAGCTCGACGGCACCGCCAAGGGTGGCGTGGTGGTCTCAATCGTCCGCGAACTCGGCTTGCCGATCCAGTTCGTGGGCGTCGGAGAAAAAGTCGAGGACTTGATTCCGTTTAACCCGCGCGAGTTTGTGGAGTCGCTGTTCGAGGCGTGAGCATGCTAGAATGCTGTCATGCGACCAGATGAACTTAGTAGGATGATCGCGGAGAGAAGGGCGAGCGATGCCGCTCGTCGGAGAAACTGCTCACCCCGCCACGTCAGAATTGGCACCCTGACCGCAACTGTTGACGAATTCCCGTCTTCGCAACTGTGGGCGGACGAGGTCGAAAGGGTTCTGGCCTATACCGCGGCCGCAGGTCAGTTTGAGAGGTATCTGGGGGCGCTGCGTGGCCGCAAGAGTCAATTCGAGTCTGCGCTCCTCGAACTTCGCGTCGCCTTCTTCTTGCACAAGGAACCAATTCAAAATCGTGGAGTGGGAGTCTGTGGGGAGGGATCGAAATAAGGGGGAGTATCTCATTCAAGGCCCATCGGGGAAGAACACGTTCGTAGAGGTCAAGAGCCCTGGTTGGGAAGGGGAGCTGTCCGACGAAGAAAGAAAGGGCGGGAGATTGAGACAAGAGAAATACTTGGCCTTCGAAGGCCGTGCGGTTGCTCCTTGGAAGGCGATTCAATTCGCAGTCGACAAGGCCTACAAGAAATTCGCCACCGACATCCCGAACCTGCTGATAGTCGCCGACGACCTCTTCCTCCCCTTGCGATACGACACCGCCATACATGCCGAGGAGGCGCTTTACGAAACACGAAACAACGGGTGCTTCATCGACGCGAGGTATGCAAACCTGGGTGGGGTTGGTGTCTTTTGGATTGAGAACGACGGTCGGCAAATTTGGTACGAAATAAGACTTTTCCTGAATCCACACGCACTGCGCTCAACCATGCTTCCGGACGACATACGGCTCGGTTTTCATGGCCAAGAAAACCCGTCAGCCGACCGGAATTCGACGAGGGCTGCCGGATATCCGGCCGAAACTCCGTTTCAGCGCTGGCTTCGCGAGGGCGTGTAGGGACCAACAGACCGTTAGGCACTGAGGCCATCATGTTCCGAAGGATCACTGTCGATGCCAAGCAAATGGGGGGGGCCCCGTGCATCCGCGGGTTGCGGATTCCTGTTTCGACCGTGGTCGGCATGGTCGCGGACGGCCTGAGCGAAGACGAGATCCTGAAGGCCTACCCGGACCTTGTACGCGAAGACATTCGCGAGGCGCTGCGTTACGCTGCCGAGGCTGTGCGAGAGCGTGAAAAGCCTTTGGTCACAGGCCCTTGAGATTCCTCGTCGACAATGCCCTCTCTCCTGCTATCGCCGAGGGCTTACGGCACGCGGGACATGATGCGCGTCATGTCCGGGACTATAAAATGCAGGCGTCGACGGACGAAGAAGTTTTCCTACGTGCAGCCCAGGAAGGCCGCATCCTGATTTCAGCGGATACTGACTTTGGAGCGCTCCTCGCCTTGCGCGAGGAAACCCGACCGTCTCTGATACTCTTTCGTCAATCGTCTGGGCGGCATCCACAAGCTCAACTTGAGCTCTCATTTGGCATTTTGCCGAAAGTGGCAGAGGAACTCCAACGAGGTTGCGTCGCAGTGTTGGAAGAAGGCCGAGTGCGCGTGCGCCTGCTTCCCATCGGCAGAAGAGAATCAGCAGATATGCCGTAGCGACGCACGTTCCCTCCGCCTCATCGCGGTCACGTCTGCGCGAGTCAGTTCGCGCCACTTCCCGACTTCCAGCCCCTCGAGCGTGAGCGCGCCGATGCGCGTCCGCACGAGTTTCAGCACCTTGAACCCGACGGCTTCGATCATGCGGCGGACCTCGCGGTTCTTGCCTTCGGTCAGCACTACTTCAAGCCAGGTGTATTTGCCGCGGTCTTCCAGGCGGCGGATGCTTAAAGGCCTTGCAAAATCACCGCGCTTCATCTCGACGCCAACTCGGAGCCTGGCAATTATTTCGTCGCTCATGGTGCCGCTAGCCTTCACGAGATAACTCTTCGGAACACAGGACTCGGGGCTGGTGATGAAGTCGGCGAATTCCGTGTCATTCGTCAGCAGGAGCAGGCCGGACGTGTCCTTGTCGAGGCGGCCGACAGGCGCCACCCACTTCCCTTCCTCACCGAGCGAACGGAGAAAGTCGTAAACGGTCTTGCGGGCCGAAGGGTCGCCGAGACTGGTGATCACGCCCTTGGGTTTGTAGAAGAGCAGGTAGATTTTGCGGGCTGGTTTCAGGCGCTGCCCATCGAGTTGGACCACGTCGTGCTCGGGCTGAACCCAGCACTCAGGATCGCGGACCACGCGCCCGTTCACCTTGAGCCGCCCGGCGCGGATGGCTTCCCGCGCCGCCGTCCGCGAGGCCCAGCCCAGGCGCGAGAGCACGCGGTCGAGCGTCATGGAAGGTTTTGATTTCATGCCGGGAGCAGCGGGAGTTCTCAGTTTTCAGTTCTCAGTTTTCAGTCAAAAAACCGAAGGCCCCGAAGAGCTTAGGAAACGAGCCGCAACTGAGAGGCAATGCCTCAACTGTATGCTGAGAACTGAGAACTGACAACTGACGGCTTACTTCAAGAACGACACCTCGTCAAGCTGGATGAAGTCATGGATGACGGGTTCGGGAGCGGCGTCGAGATCGTTCACCGGACCGAAGAAGGCTACGCGGCCATCGACCAGGAAAACCACGCGGTCGGCGAGCTTGCGCGCCAGCTTCATGTCGTGCGTGACCACGACCGAGGTAATGCCCTGCCGCCGTTTGAGTTTCAGAATGAGATCGGCGATGGTGATGGCCATGATCGGGTCGACCATCGTCGTGGGCTCATCAAACAGGATGGCTTCGGGCTCGGCGGCGAGGGCCCGGGCGATGGCCACCGCGCGCTTCATGCCCGTGCTCAGGTCCGACGGCATCAGGTCCTTCACGTTCTCGAGCTCCACGAGCTCGAGCAACTGATCGACCCGCTGCTGGATGCGGTCTTCGTCATGGGGAGCGAGGTCGCGCAAGGCGCGCTCCCGCAAAGGATAGGCGACGTTTTCGCCGACCGTGAGCGAGTCAAACAGCGCGCCGGACTGGAAGACCATGGTGACGCGCCGGCGAACCTCGATCAGCTCCTCCTCGGGCATCCTTGAAACGGCGCGCCCGTCCACGCGCACCTCGCCTTCGTCGGGCCGGAGGAAACCCAGGATGTGCTTCAGCGTGACGCTCTTGCCCACTCCGCTGCGGCCCAGCACCACCACCATCTCGCCGCGCCGGACGTCGAAGCTCACGTCATCGAGCACCGTCTGGTCGTCGAAGGACTTCGACACGTGTGCGAACTCGATGTACGCCGCGGGCTCAGGTTTTGTTTCAAGAGCCACGATTTTCTGGTCCTAAATGAATGAAGGGTAGTCGCCGAACCGCGTTTTCGTAGTCAGCCGGCGTATTCATGTTATCAAAAATATGCGATGGAAAGCCCGCCTGCGCGATCTCCCGCCACTTGACCACCTCGCAGCGAACGCGCGAGTAGAACCGGGTGACCTTATTCTCCCCGCTCTCGAGGCTGGCCTTGACGGCCGCCCGCGCTCGGCGGCGATACACCGCGGCGAGCGGTTGCAGCCTCCCGTCCTGCGACTCGGGGACCGTGACGTCCGCCCCGCAAGCCAGAGCCTTCGCGGCAAGGTAGCGCAGGAAACGGGTCTCCATAAACGGGAGGTCGCACCCGAGGAAGAGGTTGAACTCGGTGCGCGTCCACGCTAGGCCGCTGTAGATGCCACCCAGCGGCCCGTGGCCCGGCAACGCGTCGGGCAACAGCCGGACGGCGCCGCCGAGAGCGGAGCCCGTGCCTCGCGCTTCGAGGCCCTCGAAGCCGGCCGGTCGACCTACGACCGCCACGGAACGGCTGACGCTTTTGAGCAGGCGGACCTGGCGCGCGAGCATCGTTTCATCGCCTAGCACCAGGGCCGCTTTGGGTCGACCCATGCGCAGGCTCAGTCCGCCCGCCAGCACAAATCCGGTGACAGAAAGCAAACGTTGCGGCATCAGCCCAGCTCTGACCGCACTCGGCAGTCCGATCCGAGTGTACCCTGATTCGGGCGCGATCTGCGCGCCTTCGAGGCCGCCGCGACCTGTTAATTCGTGTCTCCGAAGCTCATCACGAGAAAGCCCCACCGGAGGGCGCCAAGGCGCGAAGAATCAACAGGATTCACCGGCAGGACTCTCCTCATGGGTCCGGCGGCGTTTTCGTTGGTCACACGGCCAGCCAATGGTGTGCATTTAACATATTGTGTATAAATGAGTTATATAGAATTATCGGCGGCCAGGTGGCGGCCGTCCCCGCCCGTCCGCCCTCAAGCACCCGATCCATCGAACTGCTAATTCCCTCTGCTAATTCCCTCTTGACAAACCGCACTGGAGACCATAAATTAGCACTCTCGGGCCAAGAGTGCTAATTCGGGTGTCGAGGCCTGGGAAGCTGCTTACAACTTATTCGATCGAATCGAGGCTGGCCGAGTCGCTGACTCCCTTCAATGTGTGGTCCGGTTAAGGGCTGCCTCGGCCACCAACCTAACGAAGGCGGCAAGGTCGCAGTGGACCCTCCGCTACAACCCAGTAGGAAAGGAGAACCCAACG
>QHZK01000452.1 GCA_003224635.1 Acidobacteriota bacterium
ACCAGCTTCAGCGTTTGGGTGCGCAGGCTTTCCGGCAAGCGCCGGTTCGACCGACGCCTACGCCCCCGATGCACGACTCCCCGGTCGCCTTCCTGCTTCACCCGCACCAGCAGCTTTCTCACCCAGCGATCGCTGATCCCCAACTGCTGCGCCGCCGCCGCGTCAAATGCTTGCCCTTTGCTTCATGCAAAACCTTCAGCCGATCCCGATCCTTCGTGCTTAACACCAGCATCTCCTGTTCGCTCATCCAGCCAGTTTGCCGGTTTTGAACAGGAACTTTCTACTTTGCTGGAATAGGAGCTTCTCACTTTGCCGCGACACTTCATCCTTTACCCTTTACACTTTACCCTTCCTATCGAATGGCCTCCATCTTCTCGATCACTTGCCGCACCTTGGCGAGGCCGCTCAGGTCCGGCCCATAGTCGCGCAACTCGAACACGGCGGGGAACTGGCCGTCCACGGCGCGGAAGTCGCGCATGGTCCGGGCCCAGTCGATTCCGCCCTCGAAGGGCATCAGGTGCTCATCCTTCGCGCCGTTGTTGTCATGGACGTGCGTGGAGCGGATGCGTTCCTTGAGCGCCTGAAACGCCGGTCCCACGCCCCCGCCCATATGAGCGTGTCCCGCATCAAAGCAGACGTCCAACTTCAGCCGCGTATACTGAATGAACTCGAGCAGGCGTTCCGGCGTGCTGAGCTCGTTCGGAATGTTCTCCAGTAGGATTTGCGCGCCGCGGTCCTTGGCAAAGATGTTCAGGTGCTCGAGCGAGGTGAACGCGGCGTCGAACTTGCGCATGTCGTACTCCTCGCCGGGCAGCCCGAGGTGGACGACGAGGTAGCGAAACGGAAGCCGCTCGGCGATCTCGATGGCGCGCTTGACCTCGTCCATGGAGTCGATGCGCAGGTGCCGTTCGAGGTGGGCGAGAGAGACCGCGAGCCCTCCCAGGCGGCCCCAGTCAGTATCGGAGTAAAGCGGCGCGTGGACGGAATGGAGCGCCACGCCGTGGTCGGTGAACCACTGGGCCACGTCACGCACCTGGTTCTTGTCGTAGTAATCGAGGTGCTGGCGGGCGGCGAAAATCTCAATCTGGCGGATACCGGCGCCCAGGATTTGATCGAGCACGTGGGAGTTCAGCCGCTCGCCGACAAACAGGTGGGAGGAGAGCGCGAAGTCCATCAGTATCCCACCGCCTTTCCGTCCCCGCGCGGGTCAGCCGCTCCGAACCGCCAGCGCGTCTCGGGATCGATGGCGATCGCCTGGCACTCGCCGATCCCGCCGCGCGCGTTGACTTTGTAGCCAGCCTCCTTGAGCCTTTCGAGCGTGTCGGCAGAGAACCCCCAGTCCTCGACCAGCAGCTCATCCGGCATCCACTGATGGTGGAACCGCGGGGCAGTGACCGCCTCGCGGACGTCCATCTTGAAGACCAGAACGTTGAGCACCACCTGAAGCACGGTGTTGATGATGGTCCCGCCGCCGGGTGAGCCCAGCACGAGCCGCAGGCCGGGATTCGGGATTCGGGGTTCGGGATTCGGGCTTTGGTTTCCCGAGTCCCGAATCCCGAATCCCGAATCCCGGTTATTTCCGAGCACGATGGTGGGCGTCATGGACGAAAGCGGGCGCTTGCGCGGCTGAATCGCGTTGGCTTCACCCTGCACGAGACCGAACATGTTCGGCGCGCCGGGCTTCGAGGCGAAGTCGTCCATTTCGTCGTTCAGCAGGAAGCCCGCGCCTTCGACGGTCACGCCGCTCCCGTAGGCGCCGTTCAGGG
Organism: Acidobacteriota bacterium; assembly: GCA_003224635.1. GTDB lineage: Bacteria > Acidobacteriota > Terriglobia > UBA7540 > UBA7540 > QHZK01. Next base: position 1,767 of record QHZK01000452.1, read on the forward strand.
TGTAAGTGTTCGCGACGGCGTTGCCGTCGGCATCGACGACGGAAAAATGCGTCGTCTGGGCGCCTTCGCTCCATGCCGCCGGCCCGCCCGCCACCACCGGCGCTTCCGGCTTGCTGTTCAGAATTTCTTCACGGAGCTTGGCGGCATACTTCGGGCTGGTCAGACCGGCGACCGGCACGGAGACGAAATCGGCGTCACCCAGGTAAGCAGCACGGTCGGCGTAGGCGCGGCGCATGGTCTCGGCCATCACGTGGATAGACTGGTAGGAGTTCGGCGACCCCAGGTCGAGCGGCTCGAGCACGTTCAGCATTTCGATCAGCGCCACTCCGCCCGAGCTGGGCGGCGGGACCGTCAAGACCGTGAATCCGCGGAAGCGGCCCTCCAAGGGCGCGCGGACTTTCGCCTGGTATTGCTCGAGATCGCCGAGCGTGATCAGGCCGCCGTACTTCTCCATCGTCGCTGCGATGGCCTTGGCGACCGCGCCGCGATAGAAAGCGTCCGGGCCGCCCTGGGCGATCAGCCGCAGCGTGTGCGCGAGTTCGGGCTGCTTGAAGATTTCGCCGGGCTCGTAAAGCTTGCCGTTGCGCAAGAAGATCCGGCGGCTCCCGTCGAATCTTGAAAGCAACGCCTGGCCGCCCTGAAGCGACTGACTGAGCGCATAGCTTACGGGAAAGCCTTGCTCCGCCAGGCGAATGGCGGGCGCAAGCGCGCGAGCGAGTCCGAGCTTGCCGTACTTCTCCTCCACCAGCGCCAGACCGGCCACGGTTCCCGGCACGCCGACTGCGCGAGCTCCCACGACGCTCGCCTCGGGCGCCAGGTCGCCTTTCGCGTCCAGGTACATGATGCGGGAGGCGGCCGCAGGCGCTTCCTCGCGGTAGTCCACTACGATAGCTTCGCCAGCTTCGCCTGTTGCCATCCGCACCAGCATGAAGCCGCCGCCGCCAATGTTGCCCGCATAGGGATGCGTCACCGCCAGGGCGAATCCCACCGCGACGGCCGCATCGACTGCGTTGCCGCCCGCCTCAAGGATTTCGAGTCCTACATCCGAAGCCTGCGGCTCGGCGGATACCACTATTCCGTGTTTGGCGGCGACGGGTTCGAACCCCGGCGCCTGGACCGCGAGCCCCAGAGCACAACACAAAACCGGCAAGCTGTTCCGGCGTTTCAGAGTCACGCGTGCTGCTTCCTCTTAAGAGCGGACAACGGACGCATCGCCTGCGAGTGATGCTTTGAGAACTATACACAACGTCAAAAGTAGTTGCCAGTCGGAAGCCTGTCATCCTGAGCGCCAGCGAAGAGCCTGCCCTGAGCGCAGCGAAGGGATTCTCGCTTTGGTTTCTCTTCTCCAGCCGTCCAGAGCGAGATTCTTCGCTCCGCTGCGCTTCGCTCAGAATGACATGGAGGGCGGCTGCGCTCAGATTACATGGCGGGAGGCTGCGCTCAAATCTCCAAACTCTCTAAATACATTCAGGGATGTCACCGAGGCGGGTGTGGCGCCAGGTACGCATTCGACGGCATCTTTGGTACACTGTCGCACTTGTTGTCGAATGAAGATTTGCCGCGGAGGCGCCCTTGCGGAAGCCTGCCTTGATGTATGCCCTGGTTTCAGCCTTGTCCGGTATTTTGGTCCTGCAACGCCTTCCTGCTCCGACGCCCGAAGAGCACCCTGTGAGGGTCGCGAGCGTTCACGGGCCGAAGCTGCTGCTGGTTCTCGTGATCGACCAGTTTCGCTACGATTACCTGGAGCGCTTCCGGCCCTACTTTGTCGGCCGGGGCTTCAACCTGCTGCTGGGCGGGGCCAACTTCGTGGATTGCCGGTACGACTACGCGACCACGGTAACGTGCGCGGGCCACGCGACGCTGCTCACGGGCGCCTACCCGAACGTCCACGGGATCATTGCCAACGAGTGGTTCGACAATCGCAGTTATCGCAAGGTCTACTGCGCCGAAGATTCCGGCACGACGCTGGTGGGCGGGCCTGTCGGTCCCGGAATGTCGCCCAGGAAACTCATGGGCAGCACCCTCGGCGACGAGCTACGCCTGGCCACCGGCTTTCAGTCCAAGGTCGTCGCGGTTTCTCTCAAGGATCGCGCCTCGGTCATGCCCGGGGGACACACGGCCAACGCCGCCTACTGGTACGACACCGCGAGCGGACACTTCGTGACCAGCACTTACTACATGCAGGCGCTGCCGCCCTGGGTCGCGGCCTTCAATCAGTCCCTTCCC
>QHZK01000453.1 GCA_003224635.1 Acidobacteriota bacterium
AGGTGCTGGCGACGATCATCCGCCAGTACATCTCGACGGGTGTGCCCGTGGGCTCGAAGGCGGTGGCCGAGCAACTGCCGGAAGAGCTCAGCACCGCGACCATCCGTTCTGTGATGGCCCAGCTCGAGGAGGGCGGGTATCTCGCCCAGCCGCACACTTCGGCCGGCCGCGTGCCCACCGACAAGGCCTACCGCTTTTATGTCGACCGAGTCGTCGCCGGCTCAACCCGTCTGACGGCTTCGACCGAGCGCCTTATCCGGGAAAGGCTCGGGGCCGCGCCCAGCCAGACGGCGGACTCACTTGAACAAGTCGCGGCGCCCGAGCAGTTGATAGCCAGGCTGCTGCTGAAGACCTCGCGCGTTCTATCGGAGGTTTCGCACAACGTGGGCCTGGTCCTGGGACCGGCGCCCGAGGAGAAAATCCTCGAGCACGTCAAGTTCGTCAAGCTGCCGGACCATCGCATCCTCGCCGTGATTGTCTCAAAACCTGACCTGATCGAGAACCAGGTGGTCCGTCCGGATGAGGATTTTTCTCAGGAGGAGCTCGACCGGGCGGCGAACTATCTGAACGCCGAGTTCCGAGGGTGGTCGCTCCGAACGATCCGGGTGGAAATCTTCCAGCGCATGGAGGAGATGAAGGCCATCTGCGACCACCTCGTCTCGAGCATCGCGGCGTTGTTCACTTCGGGCGCTCTGGCAGGCGAGGAAGCCGGTCCCCTTTTTGTGGACGGCACGGCCAGGATCCTGGACCAGCCCGGCTTTGAAGACACGCGCAAGACCAAGGCGTTGCTCGAAACCTTTGAGGAAAAGGCGAAGCTGGTCAGAATCCTCAATGCGTGCTTGCAGTCCTCAACTCCAGGGGTGCGGATCCTGATCGGCCGGGAGAACACGGCCAGGGAGATGCAACAGTGCACGCTGATCGTGGCTCCGTTCTGCTATCACCGCCGGGTGATGGGGGCTCTGGGTGTCGTGGGACCGACGCGCATGGAGTATGACCGCGCCATCACGGCGGTCGAGTACGTGGCCCACCTCTGCAGCAAGCTTCTTAGCAGCAACTGAAAGCATCGAATCATTGCAGTGAGCCCGCCGATTGAGCGGGGGACGGTCGAGACGCCCCGCGGTAATGGGTCAGTTTCGCTGTAGCGGCGCTCTATGAGCGCCGTTCGGCGGTTCACAGACCGCCGCTACAGAGCCAAAATGGCGCCCCGCCGGCCCCGCCGGGGCGCCTCTACAAGAGCTCGGCGGTTGGATGCTAGAATGGGCTAGAATGGATTTTATGGACAAGGACAGAGACAGAGAGCTCGAAACCGGCGCCGGTGAGGACGTGGCCGCGGTCAACCCGGCTCCTGCCCCGACGGTCCAAACTCCGGCTGACCTCGCCGCCGCCTACGAAAAAGTGTCGGCCGAAAAGCAGGAGCTTCATGAGCGTCTGCTGCGGAAGCAGGCCGAGCTCGAGAATTTCCGCAAGCGGGCGCAGCGTGAGAAGGATGAGTTCCTGCAGCACGCCACCGCAGACTTGGTGCGCGCGCTGCTTCCCACGCTCGACGGTCTTGAGCGCGCGCTGAAGCACCGCGACGAGAGCGTCCCCGAGCAGTTCTACAAAGGGACGGAATTGATTTACCGCCAGCTGCTTGACGTCCTCACTCGCGCCGGCCTCACGCCGATCGAGACCGAAGGAAAGCTCTTTGACCCTCACTACCATGAGGCGGTCGAGAGAGTGGAAGCGCCGGGGCATCGCGAGCACGAGATTGTGGAGGAATTGCAGCGGGGGTATAAGCTGAATTACCGCTTGCTGCGTCCTGCCATCGTGAAAGTGGCCGTGGCGCCGAAACAGGGAGGTCCCTCGGAAAAGCCGGAGTCATCCAAGGCGGGCGGATAATTTTGGATTTTCGATTTTGGATTTTGGATTAGGCTGTCATGCTGAGGAACGTAAATCGTCCTCGTCGGTCCAGTTGGACAGCGCATCGGACCCCTGGCTAACCCAGGATCAAACCAGAGCCGAAATCCAAAATCGAAAAATCCAAAATCAAAAATCAAAATGAATGGTAAGCGAGATTACTACGAAGTGCTGGGCGTGCCTCGGGGCGCTTCCGAGCAGGAGATCAAGAGCGCCTACCGGAAACTCGCGCTCAAGTACCATCCCGACCGCAATCCTGAGAGCGCGGAGGAGTCGACCGAGAAGTTCAAAGAAATCACGGAGGCCTACAGCGTGCTTGCCGACCAACAGAAGCGCGCCGCTTATGACCGCTTTGGCCACGCCGGCGTCAGCAGCTCGGGCGGCTTCCAGCCCGACGCCAGCATCTTCACGGATTTCGAAGACATCTTCGGCGATTTCTTCGGCTTCGGCGATATTTTCGGCGGCGGGCAGTCGCGGCGCACACGGGCGCAGCGCGGCCCAGACCTGCGCTATGACTTGGAGATTTCCTTCGAGGAAGCCGCCTTCGGGCTCGAGACCAAGATCAAGATTCCGCGTTCGGAGACCTGCTCGCCTTGCCGCGGCACGGGCGCCAAGAAGGGCAGCGCGCCCCTCACCTGCTCGACGTGCGGAGGCCGCGGGCAGGTCCGGCACCAGCAGGGCTTCTTCACCATCAGCCGGACGTGCCCGCAATGCCGGGGAACGGGCCAGATGGTCCGGGAGTATTGTCCGGACTGTCGGGGCGAGGGCCGCGTCCGCCAGGAGAAAGTGCTGGCGCTGAAAATCCCGGCCGGAGTCGAAGAGGGCACGCGCCTGCGCGTGAGCGGAGAGGGCGAGGCCGGCGTCCACGGCGGACCGACCGGCGACCTCTACGTCGTACTCAGGGTCCGCGAGCACCCGTTCTTCGAGCGGCGAGGGAACGACCTCTACTGCACCATGCCCGTATCCGTCCCTCAGGCCGCCCTGGGCGCGGAACTCCAGGTGCCGACCCTCAAAGGCGAGGAACGGCTGAAGCTGCCTGAGGGCGCTCAACCCGGGTCAGTATTCCGCCTGCGCGGCAAGGGCGTCCCCTCGCTCGACGGGCGCGGCCAGGGCGACCTCTACGTCGTCATCCAGGTTGTCGTCCCCACCCATCTCAACCGCGAACAGCGGCGCCTGCTCGAAATGCTGGGCGGCATGTCGCGCGTCGAGAATAAACCCCTGCAACAACGAGTCGCGGATAAGGTCAAGAACATCTTCGGGTAGGCCCGTAGGGAACTTCCGAATGTCTGATCTCGCGGGTGGCGCGGACTTCGCTTGTGGATGCCTGCGATTGTTCGCGTGTGGAACCGCGGGGCGGTGTAGCCGCCGGCCTTTACAGCATGCTGGAACTGATCGCGGTTGTGTCAGACCCGGTAGGTCGCCACCTGCGAGCTAGGCTAGCTCTCATTCCGCGGGTCCGATATGAGGCACAACGGACGCAAAGCTCTTGAGGATGGCAGGAGCGGACGCCCCGATATTGACGGCCAGAATCGGACTGAGGCTCGTCCCGCTGGCTTGGTAGGCGTAGGCCAGCCCACCACCCAAAATCGGGAGCACGAGAAACTGCGTGACGTACAGCCAGTCCCGAACGGTTTCCGGTCGCTGGCCGCGCGGTAGATGGAGAAGGTCAAATAGCCGCAGGAAATTGACGGCAAAGCCACCAAACAGCGCAAACCCAAAAACGCGCATAGAGCCAGCTCATCTGATGCGATCGGACAGTGCGGTCAGCAGACGGTTCACGAAGGGTTGGGTGCTGTAGTAGTGTCGCCGCGTGGTATACAGCACTCTGCCCGACTTATCGTAAGTTGTCACGGCCTGAGTTGAGAGCGCACCTGCCAGGGTTTGGCTGATTTCCTCCTGGGCAAGTCCAGTTTCCTT
>QHZK01000436.1:0-1261 GCA_003224635.1 Acidobacteriota bacterium
GACGCACGGCACGTACCCTTCGCGAACAGCTTCCTGGGCGGTCACCACTCGGCGCTTGCCGTGGACGTAGGGGCAGCTTGGGACGTGGAAGGTCTTGCCTTGGTCGGTGACAACCACGAGCGTCTGCGGCGCCCGGACCGCGGGCGGGCTGTGCTGGGTCTTGGACGTCGGGAACTGGCGGTCGCGAGCGCGACCCAGAAGTAATGTGGCGAGAATCAAGGTTGCGGCGATGGCAGACGCCCACCAGGTTCGGATCGACATTCGCAACCCCTCGCCGACAGCTACGACGTTGGCAGCCGGTACCCAGGGTCTCTCTTCCAGCCGGTCAACATCGACGCGAAGTTGTTCCACCCGTGGAGGACAACCATGATCAGGTGGCCGGGGATGAACGCCAGAAATCCACACATCGCCGCGAAGTGCCATACCCGCGCCAGATGGAATCCGCCCATGATCCACGCCAGCCACCAGAACTGCACCGGCTTGTACATGACAACCCCGGTCAGAACGGATGCGATACCGAACAGCACGGTCGACGTGTACGCCAGTTTCTGCAAGGGGTTGTACTGTCCGGTCGCCGGCGGCTGGGGCCCGAAAAAGAAGTAGTGGCGCACCATGGGCCACACGCCGCGGATGTCCTTGGGCGTGAAAAGGACGGTCTTGTAGTGTCCGCTCAGAAACTCGTAGGCCAGGTACAAGACGCCCGTGCCCGCGAAGACCCACATGAAGGTGAAATGCCACTGGAGCGCCCCGCCCAGCCATCCACCCAAGGTCAGGGCCTTCGGAATGTCCACCAGGTTTTTTTGGGGGAGCTTAGGTCCAAAACTGGGAAAGGCGCGGAAAATCCGCAGCCCGCTGGTGACCAGAACGAAGACCGAAACCGCGTTCAACCAATGGCAGAAGCGCACCACCCAGGGATGCTCGAACGCCGCTCGGACGCTATCGCTCGGCTTTTCGGTCAGGACGGCAGGAACTTCGACCGCGTGGCCCGGACCGGGAGGCTCTGCGGGAAGTGGCGTCTCGACGCCGCCGGCTGAGGGCGTTGGCGCAAGGCTCGAGTCCCCTGCCGGCTTCTTCCCCTCCGGGTTATCCTCCAGTTCGTCCTTCGGCAGGCCGTCCTTGGGGTCGTCCACCGCGCCGCCTCTCATAGTCCCGCAAACCAACTGTAGCCCAGGTCCGCCCAGTACGCGCGATGGTTCGGCCGCAGGACATTCGTGACTTCGAGCGCGGTGAGGTATTTCGCTGACTTGTATCCCAGCTTGGT
>QHZK01000436.1:1438-5200 GCA_003224635.1 Acidobacteriota bacterium
GCGAGGAAGTCGCTGATTCGCACCCCGCCGAAACTGCCGATCACGTCCCAGCCTTCCACGCACACGTGCCGCGTATTCTGGGTGATTTTGGGCAGCGCGCGGATTTGATCGAGCGTGTATTCACCGGGTTTCTCCACCAGTCCGGAAACGGTCAACGTCCAGGCGTCCAGGTCGACGCCGGGATCGTCATCGTCGTAGGTGTTGTAGGGGAATCTCTCGAGGGGAGTCAGTTCGGAGTCAGCAAACGTCGCCGCCGGCCGCCCGCGCTGGAAGATCTCGCCCGAGGCCCAGTCGCTGAAGGCAATCCCGCGCCCGAGCAGCCACTTCCGGAGAGGCGGAATCGCAAACCCTCCCGCCAGCAGGACGGGACTCAGCTTGAGGAGTTCGCGGCGGCTACGCTGCTTGAATTGACGGCGGTCAATCTTCGGCTCCATCAGAACGCTCCAAGAGGTTCAGCGCGATTGGCTTTGTTTTCGCGCCGTAGCGGCATGGTACCCACCGCCGCCGGCAGAAACGCATTGCGGTTGGCTTTGTTTTTCCGCGATTTTTGAGTCAACTTGCTTATTCTAAACCAGATAGTGGCTTTGTTTTCCCCTAAAATTTGCCCTTTTTTGCGCCTTTTTCCCCTTGCTCCCCTGTGCGCTGGCCTATCTAGCTAGCCCATTGCAGAAGAGGGTGGCCGTTTAGCGTCGAGTGAGAGCCGAGCGTCCTCAGCGCGTTCGTCATCGTCGATGTCCTCGACGAATTCCTCAAGCCCAGTCTTCTTTGGCCCACGGTGACACCCAGAATCGAGCATATCACATTGCGCGGAGGCAAATGAGACGGATGGGACGGATGGGACGAATTATTTTTGGGGGTGGTAGCCACGGCACGGCGTTTGTGCCGTGGGCTTTACTCCTTTTGAGGACGATTCCCACTTGAAACCAACCAAAGATCCCAAGGTACCCTGTAAGGGGTATTATTGGGATGCGGCGCCAAAGATACCTAACACTGGAGCGACTGATGACGACCCAAGGGAGGCGTTTACTGTGGGGGCTGGTTCTTTTTGTCTACGGCGGATTGGTTCATTATCTTCTCTTTAAGCTCTATACTCAGTGGGGCTACGGGGTCCCCGGTAACGAATCGGTCGTGCCGCACCGCATAACTTGGGTGTTTGTAACATTAGTCGGAGGTGCGTACTTCCTCGTATTTATGCGCGGATCGCTTCGGCGCGCTCTGTGGAGTGGTTCGCCTGCCTTTTTTTCAACGGTCCTAAAAGGAGGCTTATTCGGAGTCTTGGCGACACTCGCCACGCTGGAGACCTTTTATATCCTAGCGACTATAGTCCTGGGCGCAGAGTCGCGCAGGTCTTACCCGAACGAGGGGGATCTTCTGAGCTCATTGGTCCTTGTCTCTCTCGACATTCACACGTATGGTCTGTTTACGATGATTGCGACAATCCCGTTTGACTTCTGTTACGGTCTTATGGCTGGCTTGTTTCTGGCCGTGGTGGCTAAGTTTTTCCCTTCCGCCGCATAGCCATAACGCTGCTGCCTTTTATCCGTGGGCTTTTGTTCCTCTTAAAGGACGATCCCACGGCAAATAAAACCCTGTCGTGGCACGGCATCCAAGCGAAGGAGCGGTGGGCACAACGCCGAACCAGATCACGTATAATGAGGAGTCTCTCGATTCAGTTCCCAATCGCGCCCCGGAAAAGCTCATGAGCTACGAGACCGTAAGGGACAAACTGGCGCGCGGCGAGACGGTCCTGCTCGATGGCGGCGTGGGCACGGAGATTCTTCGCCGCGGCGTCTACTGGCGCGGTCACGGGATCGAGCAGCACCCCGAGGCGGTACGCCAGGTCCACGCTGACTACGCCGCGGCGGGCGCGGACGTCCTCCGGACGGACACGTTTCAACTGAACCGGCGGGCTTATCTTAACCTCTTCCACGGCCTCGAGCATATGCGACGCATCGGACCCGAGGGTCTGGAGCACAAGGCAGGTCGCTTGACCCGGCAGGCAGTCGAGCTCGCGCGCGAGGCGCGAAACGGCAGCGGAGCGCGCCGCCCGAGGGTTGCCATCGGGGGCGTGATCTCCCCGCTCGAGCACTGCTTTCGGCCCGACCTTACTCCGCCGCTCGACCAGTGCCGGGCGGAGCACGCGGAGATCGTGGAGCAGATGAAGGCGGCGGGCGTGGACTTCATCCTGTTCGAGTCCATGAACCGCGTCGTCGAGGCGCGCGTGGCCTGCGAGGCGGCCCGGTCGAGCGGCTTGCCCGTGTGGGTCAGTTTTGTGGTGCGCGAAGGCGCCCGACTGCTGAGCCGGGAGCCACTGGCTGAGGCGGTGAAGGCGGTCGAGCCGCTGGGACCCCACGTGGTCGCCGTCAACTGCGCGCCGCTGGCAGACATTACGGAGGCCGTGGCCGAGCTCCGCAAACACCGCGCCGGGCCCATCGGGGCGTGGGCGCACATCGGCCGCTACGATCCCCCCAGTTGGAAGTTTGGGTTTTACCCGAGGTTCACCGGGACCGAATCAGCGCCTCCGGCCAAGTACCTCGAGGCGGCGCGCGAGTGGAAGAAGATCGGCGCGCAAGTCATCGGAGGGTGTTGCGGAACGACGCCGGACCATATTCACGCCCTGCGCGAAGGACTCTGAAGACTAGTCTACAGTTTGGACATTAAGTGAAGCCACCCGTCATGTCATTCCGAGCGGAGCGCAGCGAAGCGAAGAATCTCGCTCTGGATTTGGCCGGGCGAGGAGCCAAGGCTCAGATCCGTCAGCTTTTGCGCGACGATGGCTGCACACCGGGAAGGTAGCTTAGGTCGAATCTGTTAACCGCGACTGGAAGGACCTCGGCGGCGTATGGTGCGGGGAGTTGAGCTGCTAGCGCCGAATTTGGGCGAACGGGAGAGTTCAGAGCGAGATTCTTCGCTTCGCTGCGCTCCGCTCGGAATGACATATTAGAAGCCGTTGCTCAATAGTGCTAGGCTAGGGCTTGCCTATGAGCCTGTTTGAACCTCTGCCTCGTGACCTCCCCTCCTCTGACGACCGGCGGCCGTTGGCCGACCGGATGCGACCCGCGACTCTGGAAGAGTTGGTCGGCCAGCAGCACATCCTCGGTCCGGGAAAGCCCCTCCGGCAGCAGATCGAGCGCGACGAGCTCGGGTCCATGATCCTCTGGGGACCGCCCGGTTCGGGGAAGACGACGCTGGCCACGATCGTGGCTCACCGGACGCGCAGCGACTTCGTCAAGTTCAGCGCCGTCCTGGCCGGGATTAAAGAAATCAAAGAGGTGATGGCGGCGGCGGAAAAGGGCCGGCGTTACGGGCGGCGCACCGTCCTCTTCATTGATGAGATCCACCGCTTCAACAAGGCACAGCAAGACGCCTTCCTCCCTTACGTCGAGCGCGGGGACGTGGTGCTGATCGGCGCCACAACGGAGAACCCTTCGTTCGAGGTGAACTCGGCCCTGCTATCGCGCGCCAAGGTGTACATGCTCTCACCGCTTTCGACGGACGAGGTACTGACGCTTCTCGCGCGCGCCCTCAAGGATGAAAAGCGAGGATTGGCTGCGGAGCGGGTCGAGATTTCAGAAGAGTTGCTGCGGCAGATCGCCGTCTTTGCGAACGGCGATGCGCGCGCCGCGTATAACACGCTCGAAACCGCGGTGGCCGCCGCGGACCGCGATGCCGGCGGCCGCGCCACTGTCACAGAAGCCATCATTGAAGACGCCATCCAGCGCAAGATGCTGCTCTACGATAAGGCGGGCGAGGAGCACTACA
>QHZK01000437.1 GCA_003224635.1 Acidobacteriota bacterium
GAATGGCTTTGCCCTTACGAAAGGTGAAGACATCGGCCAAACGCGTCTCCTGCCATTCCGAGCTGTCTTTGAGCCGCGCTCGCACATGAACAAACACAATGATCTTATCGCCAGCGACAATGAACCGCTCCGGCTCGCTGCGTCCTTCGGCCCAGCCCGTGCGCGATTGCGACAAGTACGCCTTGACTCCTTCGTGCCCGTGGTAAGTTCCGCCTCCCGGAAATTCGGCAGGCTCAGTCCACTCGATTTGAGGGTCGAGCGCTTCAACAGTCGCCGCAATATCGTTCCGGTTGAATGCGGCGTATCCTTTTCTGAGAGCCTCCGTCTCAACCGCGATGGGTGGAATCAACGCGTGCATATTTCCCTCCCGCCGCGCGTCGTTGCAGGCAAACTGAAGAAAGGCTGCGATGGCGATGCAACAACCAACCGCGTGCTTCCAAACGGCTCTCATGTGGCGATTGTATCAAACATACTTCCGGCCTCGTTCCGCCGGTATACGAACTCTTTGCGTCTAATTCGAATTGACCCAGTACCCTCCACTTCATTCGATTGACTTCTCTTTTCCTACAACGGTAGAATAGGGTTTCCCAGCTAGTCAAGCGTCGGGTTCGGGAAGACACGAGGTGAAAGATGTTCTCAGAGGAGCAACTTGGTTCCTCGGAAACGCCCGGCACTGTGCCTGAGACACAGACGGCGACGACGAACCGTGACTCGGCTTCTGCAGGACCCAGTGTGAGCGCGGGCCTTATGGCTAGCGGCGATGCGAGTGAGCCTCCACAGGCAACGCCCCCTGTCATTGAGGCGAGCGACGAGTCCGCGGTTGGATCAAGTGTTTCGGAGGCGGCGGAAATCCGCAACCTTTTCGAGAGCATGGACCGTTTGTCCCCGATTGCGGCGGGAGAAGTAGTGAGTTGCACGGTGCTCAAGGTAACGGACACGGAAGTGATCGTGGACATCGGACTCAAGTCTGAACCCGCCCTGCCGCGCACAGAGTTTTCTTCAGCGGAAGGGACCGTGAGCGTCAAGCCCGGGGACCGTGTTGACATTCTGATCGAGAGCTATGACGAAGAGGAAGGCACGGTCACCGCGTCCTATCAGAGGGCGGCCCGCATCCGAGCCTGGGAAGAGATCGACCGGGCCTTCAACGACCAGACGAACATTGCGGGCCGCGTGCTGGCGCGCACCAAAGGGGGACTCGAGGTTGACGTGAGCGGAATCCGCGCTTTTCTGCCCGCCTCCCAGGCGGACATGCGGCCGCTGCGCAATCTGGACTCCCTCGTGGGCGAGGAGATTACCTGCAAGGTCGCCAAGCTGGACAGGAAGAGAAGCAACGTGGTGGTGAGCCGGAAGGTGGTGATGGAAGAAGAATTCCACCGGCGCAGGAGCCAACTGCTGGACCGGCTCAGCGAGGGCGCAATCCTGGTGGGCCGGGTGAAGAATCTGGTGGACTATGGCGCCTTCGTCGACCTGGGCGGTATGGACGGCTTGCTGCACATCACTGACCTCTCCTGGGGCCGCGTTTCGCACCCGTCGGAAGTCGTCCAGGTGGGACAAGAGGTCAGAGTTAAGGTGCTGAAGTACATGCCGGAAAAGGAGCGAGTCTCCTTGGGCCTGAAGCAGCTCCTGCCCGATCCCTGGGAACAGGTAGCGTCGGACTACAGCCCCGGCGACCGCGTCTTCGGCCGCGTGGTCAGCATCACGGACTACGGAGCTTTTGTCGAGGTCTCCCCAGGCGTCGAGGGCCTGGTCCACATCTCGGAGATGACCTGGAGCAAGAGGCTGAAGCATCCCTCGAAGATCGTCAATGTGGGTGACCGGGTCGAGGTGGCGGTGCTCGAGGTGAATCCGGGGCAGCGGCGCGTCTCTCTCAGCCTGCGGCAGACCTTGCCGGACCCGTGGACGACGCTGAGCGAGCGGCTCAGCGTGGGCGCGGTGGTCGAAGGCCGGGTGCGCAACCTTACCGATTTCGGCGCCTTCGTCGAGATCGAAGAAGGTGTCGACGGACTGATCCACCTTTCGGACCTTTCCTGGACGAAGAAGGTGAAACACCCGTCCGAGGTTCTCAAAAAGGGCCAGAGGGTCGAGGCCGTGATCCTGGCCCTTGATCCGGAGCATCGCCGGCTCTCGCTGGGGCTGAAACAGCTCCAGCCGGACGTTTGGGAGACCTTCTTTGAAAAGACCCGCGTCGGGGACACGCTGCGCGGAAGAGTTGTGCGGGTGGCCCCGTTTGGCGCTTTCGTCGAGCTTGAAGAGGGGATCGAGGGCCTTTGCCATATTTCCGAAATGGGTGACGACCACGGCGCCGGCGGTCCGCATCCGGTGGACGTGGGACGAGAGCTTCGCTTCCGGGTGATTCGCCTCAGCCCCGGCGAAAAGAGGATTGGACTGAGCCTGAACAACGTGGAGCAAGATGCGGTTCCGGAGGAGGTCGCCGAAAACATCGCTGACGATATCGAGGAATCTCGACCGAAAGCGGAAGCGGCGGCGGCCCCATCGGCCGCAGGCGGTGCGGGAGAACCGGCTTCCTCCGCGCAAGCAGCGAAGTCCGGATCGAGCGCCTGAGGCAGCGATCGTGAGGCGCCGGCCGCGCGCAGACAGATAACTAGTGGCGCTCGAAGCGCTACGGGAGCGAACCATGACCAAGGCTGAGCTTATTGACGATGTTTCCCACGCGGTCGACATGAGCCGCAAAGACTCCGAAGTCATCGTTGAAACTATCTTTGAAAGCATCGTGAAGTCGCTTCGGACCGGTGACAAGATTGAGATCCGCGGCTTCGGAAGTTTTCGTACGCGCCAGCGCGAAGCGCGTGTGGGCCGGAACCCCAAGACAGGAGCGCGCGTGGACGTGCCCCCGAAGAAGATCCCCTACTTCAAGCCCAGCAAAGAACTGAAGGATCTCGTTAATCGTACTCCGGCGGCGGTCCCCTCGGCGCCCGCTGAAGGCGCGGCTACTCCTTCCTCCTCCAGCAGCGCTTCCTCGACTTAATTTAGGTCTTGTCAAGCCCCGCTGTAGCGGCGCTCGAAGCCTGCCCTGGAAGGGAGCGCCGACGACCCGCGCCTATGGATCAATTGTGGACACCGTGGCGATTCCGCTACGTCAGCCAGGGCGCCCGGGGTGAAGGTTGCGTCTTTTGCGAAAAGGCCGCCGCCGCCGCCGCTTCGGACCGCGAACACCTGATCCTCCGGCGCGCCCGGTTCAACTTCATCGTCCTGAACCTGTTTCCCTACACGACTGGCCACTCGATGGTCGTGCCCTACGCCCACGTAGCGACCCTCGCCTCCCTCGACCATAAGACCCTGGGGGAGATGATGCAGTTGGCCCGCGATCTCGAGATGGCTCTTGAGAAGGCCTACCACCCGGAAGGGTACAACCTGGGGATGAACCTGGGGAAGTGCGCTGGCGCCGGGGTCGCCGACCACGTTCACCTCCACGTCCTGCCGCGCTGGACGGGTGACACCAACTTCATAACCGTGGTGGGCGAAACCCGCGTCCAACCCGAGGATCTCCATGCCACCTACGACAAGCTGATCGGCTCCTTCCGCCGCTGACGCGCAAGACCTGATTTTTTGCAGGGGAGAGAACCGTCACGGTCCTACGCGGCTCCAAGGCCAGCAGGACGATCTTGGAAATGAGAAAATTGGCTTCGTTTTTCGGCCATTTTAATGTTAAGCTGCTGTTTCTAATGTAGATGACGGCTTCGTTCCCCCTCAAGAAATCCCCTTTTCTCGACCAGCCCAGCAGCTTGGTGAAGAATGATTGGAAGCGCTGTCATTCCGAGCGCA
>QHZK01000438.1 GCA_003224635.1 Acidobacteriota bacterium
AGACGTAGATCCTGTCGCCGGGCTCGAAGCGCGCGCGCAGGAAGCGATAGCCGTCCTTGATCTGGTCGAACAGGCCCCAGCCAAACGCGCCGCCGCTCACTTTCTCTCCGGGGTCGGTGCCGACGCCGGGAAAATACTTCCGGATCTGGTCTGGGCGATCGGCGAGCGCCTCGTGCAGCTTGAGCACGTTCGTCTTCGTTTCCACTCCTTGATCTTTCTGGCCGGGCTTGTTCCAGGTGCCGTCCATGCAGAGGACGATGTTGCGCGACATCTTTATCTCCCTTTGTGGATGGCGAAAGCCTAGCAGCGGAAGGAGAGTGCGGAAAGGGTGCGGGTTTTCCCCGACGTGCTGTGTAGGGGTTTGCCTGACGTTGGAGACGGGGTAACGTCGCGCTCAGCGCCCCGCGGAGACCACGCCAGCAAGGCGCGAGGCTGCCGTGCCGCGCGTCCGTTGCATGCGGCGGTTAGGCGGTTTCCACCACAACACGTTCGAAGGCAGCGGCTTTGTTACTGTGACTTCAATCGGTGTTTCGAAACGACCGAGTACAAGCGCTGCCACGCAGACAATCGCGGCCAACCCGCCAGCCACTGTGACCACAGTAGAGGTGTACGGAACCAGCCAATCCGGACTACCAAACCAACAAGCCAACGCGACGGCAATCAAGAGCGAAGAGAGCGTGAAACACGCACGCGTTTTGGGACGACGCATCTCCCGTACCTTGCGAGGTTGCGGAGGGACAACCTGCACTGCCGCCATAGAGTCGTTTTTCCTGCCAACTAACGTTTTCGTTCGCCGGCTCGCCGAAGGCGAGTCCGTGCAACGAAGGGTTAGACATCACCGTGGTGTTTCTTTGCCGCGATTAGCGCGCTTTCAAAAGGTAGTGCCGTAGTCGATTTCATCGTTGCTGATACTTGATCGTTTAGCGCTGTGAGTCTTCTCTTAAATTCATCAACCTCATCGATGGAAAGTAGATTTGAATAGTCGGATGCCATTCCTCGATGAAAGCTTCGGAGTTTCTTGCATTCTGCTTGATACTGCTCGCATCCAAGTTTTGAATGAATTATTGTGAAAGCACTACTTACAAGGGCGAGGACGCCAGACGAAATCTTTGACAAGAGATTGGTTTCAATGAGAATCGTTGCACCGGCCACAAGGGATAGTAGGGCTGCACCGATGACAAGAAGGAAGTTGGCGGGCATCAACCAAGCAAGCGTTTTTGAATACGCTATCGATAGGGCCGCGTTCTCTTCGCGCCTAGAGCTAGCGTCCGCTTTGAGTTGATCCAGTCCAGTCATTCGGGGACCTCCTGTGATGTCTAACGTTGCGGCTCACCCGCGGCTGCACAGATTCCAGGCAGCCGTCGGGTGCAGCCGCGTGTTCGGCGGCCTCTCCACCCGAGTTCACAAGAGCCGTTCGACGATGACGACGTCCACACACAGGCCCTGCAACTTCGCATGCCGCTCCGCCTTGCCGACGATTCGGAAGCCGTGCTTCTGGTACGTAGAGAGGGCCACCGCATTGTCGGCCCGGATATACGTAAAGATCTTTTCGTAACCCTTCCGCCGTGCCGCTTCGAAGGTGGCCGGAAAGAGGCGTTTGGCGATCCCTTGCCTCCTGCTTCTGAGGTCAACATAGGTCCCGATTACCCCGACATGATCGAAGGCGTGCGTGTAGGTTGCAAACGGAGCCATGCTTTGAAAACCGACGACGACGTTGTCGGTGGCCCGCACCGCGACGTGAAAGACGTCGCGTGGTGCGAGTCCTTCGATATACGAACGCTCGGCCTCGACCGTGAAAGGTGCGTCGAACAGCGTCAATGAGCGAGCTTCGATAATTGGATTGAACACCGACACGATTCCCGCAGCGTCATCGGGATTCGCGTCTCGAATGAATAGTTCCATTTCACGTCTCCCTCTGCCATGATCCCAACGTTGTCCGCCGAACGTCCGCGGCCACCGGCGCGCGACTGCGATGGTGAAGAGAGCTGCGACGCTCCACGCGCGTCAGTGTGGGCCGCGTGGTTAGACCTCACCTTTTCAGGGCTTTTTCGGTTCATCCGAACCGGGGAGCTTACCAGTGGCAAGAAAGTCTAGTTCGGCGTCTGTAACGTCGGGAGTGAGTGCCATGACCCAACGCGCTCGGTGAGCAAGCGAGGCGTCAACGTACACAGAAAACCTCATTTCTAGCCCAACGCCGAGACCGCCATAGTCGACGTACGCGGGAACGCCAGAGGATTCTAGAAGACCCGCGACACGCTCAGCCTCGAAGCGCTCCGGGAAAACCTTGAATAGCTCCCACTCTTCGGTAGACATTGGTGAGGTCTAACGCAATATATACGGACCGTGTAAGGTTACACCCAAACCTTCCAAGGTTACCTCGCGTCGACTGGTCGAAGGTGCTCGTCGGTCTTCGGGTTAAATTTCCCGTGTGCGTGCTCCCTGATTTTCGATGCTAAGGATATTCATGTTGCTTGCGGGTACCTTAAGTGTCCGCTGTTGGCCGATATTAGACGTTGGTGTTTCGGTCGCCGCTTTGGCGTTAAAGGTAACTGAGCCAGCGGCGAACCCGTTTTCCCTTGCCATCCCCCTTTAACCTCGCGTAAAATCACGCCCTTTTCGTCTTCGGTCATTCGTCATGGTTGTGATTCGTCTTTCTCGCGGAGGCGCCAAGAAGCGGCCCTTTTTCAACGTGGTGGTCGCGGATTCGCGCCGCGCCGCAGGCAAGCTCTTCATCGAGCGCGTCGGGTTCTACGATCCGAAGGCGCCGGAGGGCCGCGAATCGCTGCGTTTCGCGACCGACCGCCTGACCTATTGGCGCGGCAAGGGCGCGCAGTTGAGCCCGACGGTGGCGCGACTTCTCAAGGGCTACAAGGCGCCGGCTGAAGCCGCGGCCAAGTAGCTCAGGCTGGCGAGGCGGGTTGGCGACGCGCGAGCCAACCAGGTGGGTGGTGATGGGGCGCGTGATGGCGCCCTGGGGCGTGAAGGGTGCCCTGAAGATCGAGCCCTTCGGCTCAGGGAGCGGCAACCTCTGCAAGTATTCCGCGTGGTGGGTCGGCAAGCCGGGGAAGCTCAGCGAGGTCGCGGTGGCGGAGTGCCGCGCGCACGGCGCCTATCTGGTGGCGCGCTTCGAGGGGTGCAGCAGCCCCGAGCAGGCCGGAGCGTACCGCGGAAACGAGGTGGCGCTCAAGCGCGAGGATCTGCCCGAGCCCGCTGCGCACGAGTTCTACCAGGCCGATCTGATCGGCCTCGTGGTGGTGAACGCTCAGGGCGAGCGCTTGGGCAAGGTAACGGGATTTTTCAGCGCCGGCGGCGCGAACGATGTAATGCGAGTCGCGCACGAATCCGGGGAGCGTCTCGTGCCGGCGACTGCGGAGGTGATCCGCAAAGTCGACCTGGCCGCAGGCACGGTCGAAGTCGACTGGGGAGTGGACTGGTGATCCGCTTCGATTGCGTGACGCTGTTTCCCGAGGCGTTCGCCGCGGTCACCGACTCGGGCGTGACGCGCCGGGCGCGCGAGGAGGGGCTGTGGAGCCTCTCGCTGTGGAATCCGCGCGATTTCACGACGGACAATTACCGCACGGTCGACGACCGGCCGTACGGGGGCGGGCCCGGCATGGTGATGCTCGCCGAACCGCTCGAGAAGGCGATCGCCGCGGCGAAGGCCGCGGCGCGAGGCGAGGCGAAAGTGATCTATCTCTCGCCTCAAGGGCCGGTGATGGACCATCGCAAGGTGATGGAGCTGGCGGAGGGGCCGCGGTGGGTACTGCTGTGCGGGCGCTACGAAGGCGTTGACGAGCGCCTCATTCGCCGCAG
>QHZK01000439.1 GCA_003224635.1 Acidobacteriota bacterium
TCAGGAGCTTCGAGTTTCCAGTTTCGAATTTCGACTTTCTATTTTGCGAACTTTCGAGGTTCTCCATGAATAAGGAAGAAAAGCAAAACCAGGCGGACGCGCTCCGCCAGGAACTGGAGAGGGCCAAGGGCGTGCTGCTCTCCGGGTTCGAGGGATTGACTGTCGCTCAGGACACCCAATTGCGCGACAGGATTGCCAAGGCGGGAGGAAAGTACCGCGTGGTGAAGAACTCGCTGATCGAGCGGGCCGCTCAAGGCACGCCCGTCGCGCCCGTAGCCCAGAAGCTTCGCGGCACCACCTCTTTGGCGTACACGGAAACGGACCCGGTGGCCATGGCGAAAATCATCACCGCGTATGCCAAGGAACATCCCGCTCTCGTTTTTAAGACCGGAGTGGTGGAGGGCCGCGTCGTAGCGCTCGCCGACCTGGCATTGATCACCAGTCTTCCTTCGCGCGAGGCGCTGTTTTCCAAGGTGCTTTTCCTGATCAACGCGCCCGCTCAGCGCCTCGCCTCCACCGTGGCGGGCCTGGCGCGCAACTTGGCCTACGTGATCCAACAGGGCGTGCAGGAAAAAAAGTTTAAGCAAGGTTCCGAGTAGAGACGTTCCGGTGGAGCGTCTCTGCGGCTCTGAACGCCGGGCCGACAATTTTTCAGGAGGGAAACCGATGTCCGAACGCATCGATAAGATTGTGGAAGAGATCAAGGCGCTGACGCTGCTCGAGGCGGCGGAACTGGTGAAGAGACTCGAGGAAGCCCTCGGGGTCTCGGCTGCTGCCGCCGCCCCGGCCGTGGTAGCCGGGGCGGGAGCAGGAGCTCCCGGGGCTGCCGCTCCCGCTGAGGAACAAACCGAGTTCAGCGTCGTGCTGACGGCCGTGGGCGCGAACAAGATCAACGTCATCAAGGCCGTCCGCGAGGTCACAAGCCTCGGCCTGAAAGAGGCGAAGGACCTCGTCGATGGCGCCCCCAAGCCGATCAAGGAAGGCGTCAACAAGGAAGAAGCCGAGGCCATCAAGAAGAAGTTCACCGAGGCGGGCGCGACGGTCGAAGTAAAATAGTCCGCTTTTCAGCCGGCGCTTCCCTGGGCGAAGCCCCGGGCGCGTTCGTTGACCCGGCGGCCGTGCCGGGGGGCGCCCAGCAGAGAGAAGCCTTCTGAAGCGAAAGGCAGCAAAACGCACGAAAGTTGCGGGGACGCTTTCCCAGCGCGCGGGACCGATGCATCCTCATGCCTCCGTGATGCATCAATACAACAGAGGGTAGTGTTGCCTTCTTCGATCAAAAGCTTGCGAAAATTTTAAGCCAGGAGGGACAGGAATGCCCATCGGTGGGAACGGCGCCGTCCGCGAGCGTATCAACTTCTCCAAAATTCCGACCGTCATCCAGATCCCGAACCTGATCGAGGTCCAGAGGCAGTCTTACGAGCGTTTTCTGCAGATGAACCTTCTGCCGTCGGAACGGGAAGACACCGGCCTGCAGGGGGTCTTCAATTCTGTCTTCCCCATCACCGACTTCCGGGGTATTTCGCAACTGGATTTTGTCGACTACTCGATTGGGAACTGGGAGTGCAAGTGCGGGAACCTGAGGGGCCTGCACCATCTCCGCAGTACGTGCAAGCACTGCGGGCACACCGTCATTACCAACCCGTTCAAGGTGGGCGACGTCCTCTGCACGAAGTGCGGCACGTTCAACAAGAACGTGGTGACCTTCTGCAACAAGTGCGGCGACCCGGTGGGGTTGCAGTTGAAGTACGACGTCACCGAATGCCAGGAGCGCGGGATGACGTTCGCCGCGCCGCTGAAAGTGACCATCCGGCTGACCTTGTACGAGAAGGACGCAGAAACCGGCCACAAGAGCATCCGCGACATCAAGGAGCAGGAGGTCTACTTCGGTGAAATTCCGCTGATGACCGAGAACGGCACCTTTATCATCAATGGAACCGAGCGCGTGATCGTCAGCCAGCTCCACCGCTCTCCCGGGGTCTTCTTCGAGTCAAACCCGCAAAAGACCTATTTCCTCGGCAAGATCATCCCTTACCGAGGCTCGTGGGTCGAGTTTGAGTACGATACGAAGAACATCCTTTATGTTCGCATCGACCGGAAGCGGAAGTTTCTCGCCACCATCTTTCTGCGCGCCCTCGGTCTGAAGGACAACTCCGAGATCGTGAAGACT
Source organism: Acidobacteriota bacterium (assembly GCA_003224635.1). Lineage (GTDB taxonomy): Bacteria > Acidobacteriota > Terriglobia > UBA7540 > UBA7540 > QHZK01. The sequence continues at coordinate 2,168 of QHZK01000439.1, forward strand.
TTCTACAGCGCGGAAAAGATCACGGTCAAGGACCGCAAACTGTACTGGGAGGTCTCCAAGGGACTCGAGGGATGGAAAATCTCGAAGGAGATCGAGCACCCCCGCACGCATGAAACGGTCCTGCAGGCGGGACGGAAAATCACCACCGCGGTCTTGAAGGAGATGCAGAAGGCGCATATCACGCAAGTGGAAATCGCTCCCCACGACATCGAGGGTGCCTTTTCCGCGGTTGACATCGTCGACACCTCGACCGGCGAAGTGTTGCTCGAAGCCAACAATGCGCTCACCTCGAGCGCGCTCAACTCTATCCTCGATTCCGGCGTCGCCGAGCTGAGCCTCTTCTTCCCGGAGCGCGACGACGTGGGCCCGGTCATCAGCCAGACACTCTCCCGCGACAACTTCAAAACGCCCCAGGAGGCGCTGATCGAATTGTATCGGAAGATGCGGCCGGGAGACCCGCCCACCACCGACACCGCCACGGCGCTCTTCAATGGCATGTTCTTCGATCCTCGCAAGTACGACTTCTCCCGCGTGGGCCGGCTCAAGTTCAACATCAAGCTCGGCTACTACGCCAAGCTGAAGGCACGGCTGGACGACAAGGCCAACACTTTCGAGCTTCTGGACCCGAGGAACCTCCCGGCGGAGAACTTCTACGTGATCGTCGACCATGAGAAGCTTTTCGTCGGGAAGCGCGACGGCAACGTCTGCTCGGAGGTGGTCCGGGGCTGCGAGGGGACGCTGGCGACGGACCATTCTGAGCTCACCCCCGTGCAACTGCCCCTGGACAAGAGGACGCTCGATCCGGAGGACTTCTACGCGGCCATCCGTTACCTCCTGAAGCTGCGCAAGAACCCTGAAGGCAAGTACAGCGTGGACGACATCGACCACTTGGGGAACCGGCGGGTGCGCGCCGTGGGTGAGCTGCTCGAAAACCAGTTCCGCATCGGTCTGGTGCGCATGGAGCGGGCCATCAAGGAGAAGATGTCCGTCTACCAGGAGATGTCCACGGCCATGCCCCACGACCTGATCAACGCCAAGCCGGTCATGGCCGCCATCCGGGAGTTTTTTGGTTCCTCGCAGCTTTCCCAGTTCATGGACCAGACCAACCCGCTTTCGGAGATCACCCACAAGCGGCGCCTGTCGGCGCTGGGGCCGGGCGGCCTCTCCCGCGAGCGCGCCGGGTTTGAGGTCCGCGACGTGCACCCGACACACTACGGCCGGGTCTGCCCCATCGAGACGCCCGAGGGCCCGAACATCGGGCTGATTTCCTCACTCTCCTGCTACGCCCGAATCAATGAGTACGGCTTTATCGAAAGCCCCTATCGCAAGGTGCGCAACGGGAGAGTCGTGGACTACGTCACCATCACGCACGGCGGCGACGGGCCGTGGAAGGTGGGCGAACACGTCGAATCGAGCGAGGTGGAGAAACAGAACGAAGAGCTGCGCGAGAAGCGCCGTAAGCTGGTCGAATACGAGCCCTATTCCTTCTATCTCTCCGCCTGGGAGGAAGATCAATACGTCATCGCGCAGGCCAACGTCCCGGTGGACGAGAAGGGGCGCATTGTGGACGAACTGGTCAACGCTCGCCAGGCG
>QHZK01000069.1 GCA_003224635.1 Acidobacteriota bacterium
CGTGAGCTCAGGACGCCGGCCATACAAGCGGGATTGGTTACAAGACGGCTGACGTTCAGGGAGATCTTCTCATCGACGATGCTTTTATTGGCGTTGCGCAATGTCACGTTCGCATTCTTCGACTCCCCCGTGTCAGTCAGTGTGGACGACTCGCGTCTTTCTGTAGCGGCTTAGCAACTCTGGATGGCGGAAGCACCGGCTGTCGGCCAGAAACGCGAGAACTCGAACATCAGCACTCCCACTTTTTGGCGGATGTCTTCACACGGTTCGAGAAACGCTGTCGCGAATAGGTCGGCGTTCAGGAAATCCTGATTCGCCTGGCCAGCCTTCGGGCCGAACCGGTCGAGATTCGGAAATCGTTTGATGGTGAGAGCATCAGTCACCTTGAAGCCGAAACGAAAATCATCTGGTACTTGATCTGCCAAGCCTTGCAGATACTCGCGACGCGGGAAGTCGTAATACGCCGCATCCACGCGAACCGTTTTGAAAACTTCGGCATATTCGCTCAGGCTGTCCCTTTGAAACCGCGTCTTCGGGACTTTGCCTCGATACTCGTATCGCGCCGGCGTGTACAATTGGCCGAACCAGCCTTCGTACTTCCACGACGATGTGCCGATGAAAACACGTTTAGCGGCGAGTTCCGCCGCGCGCTGTTTTATGGCTTCGCGATCAAAGGGCATTGCCCGCATAGGGTACCGATTTGTTGACTCGAAGGCCAGCGCACCAAACAGGAATCCGCCGTGACCAACGCGCTTTCCGCTCCGGCCTCACGGGCTGCCGGTCGGCCCAGTCCCCCTCTCGACCGCGCCCGTTGCGCTGCGCTCCAAGCGCGCTCGTCACGAGCGAACTGCTTTGCCGCAGTCGCGGAGGCCTCCGTCTGGCGCTCGCCGCCGTCGCTTCGCTACGCAGCTCACTCATTTCGTTCGCTGCTCCGACTACGCTTTCATCGCCAAGCGCCAGACCGAAGCAGAGCGATACCCGTCAGAGTTTTGTCCGCAATTGCGGACAATTTTCCTGAACACCAGCCGCGACATTGCCTCGGTCTTCTGGACTTTTACCAGCCGGAGGATACGGTTGCATGGCACTCAAGCGATCCAAACCGAGAGCGAATGATGCGCAGCTAGACCTGTTTTCATACACCGGAGGCAACAATGATCACCCTGACTCAATACGGAATGATGGCCGAAGAACATTGGCGGAAGTTTTGCCCGAGAATGGTGAAGGGATTGGAAACGAGCGGCAGGCTTCAGGAGATGTTGCTGGCGGCGGAGGAGAAGACGGAGGAAGAACTGTCAACACTACGGAGGCAGTTGATGAAGCAAGGATAAATGGCGTAACAACAGGCGCACGACCAAGCGTGGGAAACGGTGAGGGAGCGATACATCCTCCTGCCGCCCGAATCCGAGCGAACGGTCAGCCACACGAGCACGTAGAACCGCCCCGCAATCAGGCCAAGTAATCGCATCACAGACAGCGATGAAGTTGGCAAAGGATCTCTCAAACTCAAACAGAAATGCCGGGCAAACATCGAAGCAATCCGGCTCCTTGCGACTTCTCGAAAAGGACAAGCGACCAGCCACGACTGAAGAAAAATCCATGTTGGTCAAATACGTCGGCTGGGGCGGCATTCCACAAGTCTTCGATCCAATCAGCGGTTTGCGGTTGGGAAAACGAGCGCGACCAGCTTGCTTCACTCCTGGGAGAAATGCAGCTCGAAAGGCACATCCAGGCGTGCCGAACGGGTGGGCGTGTGTTACTTCTTCGTGGGGACCGTGTTCGGAATGGCCGCCTTTCCGCTGGGCGTCGCGCTGGCGGCGGTCGAGATGCAGCAACCGGCGCTGGCGCGCGCCGTTCCGATCGCGGTCGGCGTGGTCGTCCTCATCGCCGACGCGCTCCAGTTCAGCGCGTGGAAGGCGCGTCACCTGGCCTGCTGCCGGGAGGCACCCGGGCGCGGCCGTACGTTGCCGGCCGACGCGGGCACGGCCTGACGACACGGCCTGCGTCTCGGACTCCACTGCAGCCACTGCTGTGCCGGTCTGATGGCGATCCTCCTGGTCATCGGGGTCATGGACCTTCGCGCGATGGCTGTCGTGGCGGCAACCATCACCGTCGAACGTCTCGCACCGGCCGGTGAGCGCATCGCGCGAGCCATCGGGGCCCGTCGTCGTCGGGGCAGGGTTGTTTCTGATCGCGCGAGCACCCGGGCTCGGATGATGCCTGCGTCCCGGGCACCATGCCCGTGTAGTAGAACCATCTGTGCACAGGTTCCCTCGGGTGCGAGCACCAAGTCCGCATCTGGGAAGTTCACTAGCTCTGGGGCGGATCACGTGCCATGCGGAAGTGATCCACGCGGACGTATAACGCCTGTTGCTGACATGTTGCACGCAACTCGCAGTTTGGCAGTCACATAAGGATCCCATCGCAGCTTACGACCGATGAATGCCATGAGGCGCGGCTACCGCGCCGAAGGGATTGCCTAGAAGGAATTACGCCACTAAAAAATGAGTGCCTACGCCCGACTAGCTCCAGCCTGTTGAGGAAGCGCCGATTTTCTCACCGAGTCGTGTCCAACATCGCACTGCAAGTCAACGATCGAGCACTATCCAAGCGGGAGCGTGGTCGCTCGCGTTCTCCTCACCGCGAACCCATCGGTCTACACCCCCGTGCACGAGTCGATCGCACACTGTTGGAGAGAGAAGGAAATGATCCAGCCGCATCCCCTTGTCTAGAGGCCACCGATTACGCTCGTAGTCCCAGAACGTCCAGAGCGGCCCCTCGGGTTGCAGTTTTCGCAGAGCGTCCGTCCAGCCCTGAGCTAGCAGGCGGGCATACGCCTGGCGACTCTGAGGTTGAATCAATGCGTTGTTATCGAGAGATCGCGTTGGGTAGATGTCCTGCACAGTCGGTACGACGTTGTAATCGCCGGCCAAGACGACAGGTACGCCGGCCTTCATGAGTTCCGCGCCGTGGTCGATTAAACGTTCGAACCAGGCCAATTTGTAATCGAACTTCGGACCGGGTTGAGGATTTCCGTTCGGCAGGTAGATGGAAGTGATCAACACACCATTTACCGCCGCCTCGATATAGCGTGCCTGGCGATCCTTAAGATTCCCAGGCAAGCTGGATCGCGTCAGCACCGGATCGCAATCCCGCGCCAGGATCGCTACGCCGTTCCAGGAACGTTCGCCTAGCCAGACTCCGCGATAGCCGAGGTCACGAAGGGCACTTGCCGGAAATGCTCGCTGCTCTACCTTGAGCTCCTGGAGGCAAACGACGTCGGGCTGCGCCCTTGCGAGCCACGCCGTGAGATTATGCAGACGGTTGTTGATGTTGTTGATGTTAAAAGTGGCGATCTTCAATGGCCCGGCCTCACGAGAAAAGACCATTCTGTCCTGACCCGAGTGTCACACTGCAAGTACTTCGTTTGCGTAGGACGTATGATTGCACAAGATCACATAGATGCCCTCGAAAGTCGCTGGCAAGGAAGCATCGCTAAACCGATCGGAGCCCATGTCTGCAGGGACACACAAGAGTTTTAGTTTAGCTGAACTCGTTCTGATCTTCTTAACTACAGCCCGGGAAAATGTGACGTGATTAACGTCCATGCAGATCAGGACACCGATGCACACACACATCTCCCAACTCATATACCGAGTTCTGTTGATGATCGCCGCTTCCAACCGTTCGACCGTCGGTCTCGACTTTCAAGTAATCTATTCGGTTCTGACCTCCATGTAGCACGACACCACGGCTACGACCGTTCTCCACGATGGCCGCAACTATTATGGCATCCTGACAGGACGACTGGACCTCTTCGATCTCCTACCGGCAAACGCCATCGGGAAAGACGATTAAATCCGCAGGTACGGCATCAAGTTCACGCGCGGTAAGAACCCAAGAGATTCGCATTTGGTGCTCCTAACGGACGGTTCCCAGCGAGCGTTCGAGTCCGTCCGGGGAAAGGTGAGAAGCTACTGATATGGTTTCTTGGATAAATCTGATTTCGCCCACAGAATTATTGACAATTAGCTCGCATTCTCAAGAGAATCGGACATATGGCGTTGCGCGATCGGGTTATCGAGGTGCTAAAAAAATGGTGCGGAACTGACGCGGTGATCGGAGCGACGAGAAGTTGGAAGACCTCTGGAACAGAACCACGTTTGGACTTTCGGCCGCGTTTTTCCAACTTTGTCGAGATGATCTGCGAGACTGTCTGTGGGCGGGCTGGAATCCGATCGTGGGCTTGGAGAGACGGTTCTTTAGTCATCTCGATGCCTCTCATGCAGTCGTGCTGGTCGCAATCCGCAGTTCGGACGTGATGGCGTTAGATCCGTTGATCGGTCCCTGATTCCCAAAGTTATCAAACGACCACGTTTGAGGCTGCTTGGAAAAGCGTAGGCCAGGAAGCCCTGGTTTTGATGGGTCCCTGGCGGGGGTGAAGGCACTGGGTGCGCTCTCAAGCCTAGCCAATGGTGTGGTAACCTAGCGGACAACATGGCGTGGCTTGAAAACCAAAAACGCGACTTGGGTGGCTGACATGGCGATGCCTAACAATCTGTTGCTGGTGCGCCACGGCGAATCGGAGGGGAATCCCATCCTGAAAGCCCTCCACGAGAACCGGCGCCCTCCCGACGCAGAGATTCTCGATAAGGTGGACACCTCCCTGTGGCGTCTCACCGCCCTTGGCGTGCGCCAGGCGCGCACGACCGGCGCCTGGCTCAGGGACCAACCATGGGCCCGGTTCGACCTGTACCTGTGCTCCGACTACGTGCGGGCCCGGGAAACTGCCGCCGAGCTCAACTTGCCGGATGCCAAGTGGCGCGTCGAGTTCTACTTGAGAGAGCGGGACAGAGGCCGCGAATCCGCCCTGTTGACGAAGGAGGAGCTCGAGCGCCGGTTCCCGGGATCGCGTGAGCAGAAGGCTCGCCACGCCTTCTACTGGAGGCCGGAGGACGGAGAGTCCATCGCGGACCTGTGCCAGCGCGTCAACCGGGTCCTTGACACCCTGTGGCGAGACAACGACAGTCATAATGTCATCGTCGTCTGCCACGAGGAGGTCATGTGGGCTTTCCGGATGCGCCTCGAGAAGCTTGCTCCCGAGGACTACCTCAAGCTCGACCAAGACGAGGCGTTGAAAGTCCACAACTGCCAGGTGTGGCACTACACCCGGCTCGATCCGGAGACAGGGCGCCAGGCCGTCCACTTCACGCACCGGGCCACATACGATCCGGTCGAGCCACGGCGCAGCCGATGGGAGCCGATTCACCGCCCGCGGTACTCCAACAAGGACCTGCTTAAGGGCCTGCCCCCACGCACGCTGAAGTCATGATTATGGTGTGCTGGCCCGCACTGAGGGCTTTCTCCCTATCTTCTTATCTCTTTATCTCTGCCCGCGCCGGCTCGCGCCCTCGATCGAATCCCACGTTTCGGTCTTAAACCATTCGGCCAGTTCTTGCATGAGCCGTAACGCCAGAGGCAGATACTCAAGTATGACAGAACGTCTCTCGGCGCGGTCGTCTTCGACGTCATTCATCTCGGCGAACCCAGCGTGATCCGCTGGTCCGACAGATTCGAGTTTGCGAAACAGCATCTCCCCAGTGACGACGTATTTCAGATTGCCTCGCTGCGCGGCGGGTTGAAAATGACCTTCGCTTGTTTCGGCGTTGGAGTTTCAATTTATTTTTCAAGAACGAAAAGTCCAAAAGGTTCAAATCACAGGGATGCTACGAGGCGTAAAGGCGTCCAACGCCAGGTGGGCACATAGCCTGCTGCAAACCCGCTGATGAATCCCGCGGCGAACTGCCAGAACAATTCCAGGAGCAAGTACATGAGCCAGGCGAAGCCTTCATGACGCAATGATGGAGATAGTCTTCATTTCTGGCGCTTCGGCGACGACACGAGGGACGGTCGGCCCTCGAAACTCTTCCTGAAGAGCCGGGTCCGTGTCCCGCGGGCTTGCTTGGCGGAGCCGAAGTCCTCGTCATTCCGCCGGGATTGCGCCATGTTTAGAGATGCGCCCAGCATTGGAGATTCGAAGGTCAGGAATGCACTTGCTTGGGTCTCACACGGCGGTAGCGTTGTAGTAGTCCAGCACTTCGGCGTCCAGGTCGACCGGCTCGCCTAGGCTGGCGAGCGTTGCAAGCAGAAGTGCGGGAGCGGGAGAGGAACGGTCAGGATGATCCGCTTGATGCGGGCCCGCAGGGCGGTGTCGGTCCGCGCAAGACGGTAGAGCATACGCCAGCTTGCTCAGCTCGTTTCCGGCAGCCGCAGTTCTGTTCGTGTTCGCTGCGGGCTTTGTGCACAGCGATCTGAGTCGTTTCGCAGCGATTGGCGCAATGATCGCTGTCGGTTCGTTCTTCTTTTTGCCATTGTGGGTAGTGCTGCACATTGTTTTCAAGAGGTCGCTCGTCAGCGCAGGTCCTGGTGCTTCCGCCATCCAGTGTTGCTACGCCGTCGCGTAGTCAATGTAATTGTCGCTCATCAGCGGATGACCTTCGCATAAAAGGTGAATCTGTCAGTGGTGATCAGAGGGACACGTTCGAGATTCATTCGGCTGGAGAGGTCCCGGAAGAGGGTGAGTGTGTTTCGATAGCTTCGTCTTCCCACGATCGTCGCAGGCCAAAACCGCGACCAGACCTCGATCGTGGCGAAGATCCAGATGGTAGGTTGGCTTTAGGAAACCGATTTCATGAGTATTCCTTCTAGCCACCCCCACCGAAGAGGCGCACGCGGATCGGTTGGTTTGAATCTCGCTTGCTCGACCGAAGCCTGGAGGGTAGAATTCTCGCAACTCTCAATAAGATGTGTGCTCAGGAGTAATCAAGTGGTTGTCTATCTCGCCGGGAAAGGGAACAAGGACCGGGTGACATTCTACCGGCGGTAGTAAAGACCGACCTCGCGCGGCACGTTGAGCGCGTCAGGAGCCTACACGAGAAGGATCTCAAGACTGGTGCGGGCTGGGTTGAGCTTCCCGCGGCGCTGGCTCGCAAGTATCCCAATGCGGGACGGGAATGGGCGTGGCGGTGGGTCTTCCCTGCGACGCGGATCTACGTGGAGCCCCAAACCGGCGAGCGGCGCCGTCACCACCTCCACGAGTCGGTTTTGCAGCGTGCCGTCAAGGAAGCCATCCGGCGCGCCGGGATCTCGAAGCCGGCAAGCTGCCACACGTTCAGGCATTCATTTGCGACGCATCTCCTGGAAGCCGGTTACGATATCCGCACACTTCGGGAGCTTCTTGGACACAGCGACGCGAGCACGACCATGGTCTACACCCATGTTTTGAACCATGGTCCAGGCGCGGTTCGTAGCCCGGCAGACCAGTTGCTGGGTGCAGGGATGCGTGACATTAGGCTGACAGGGGACCGCCGTCTAAATCGAGAACCGAAGGAGACGAGGTCCAAAGGAAAACGCGTGGGTTTCAACGAGGTGGGGTAGGACGGTCGGTCGGGGTGGCGACAAATTAGACCGGCCGAGACTGCAGTGTTTAGGGATTTAGACAGTTCTGTCGAATACAAGTTAGATTGCCATGACAGTATCCATTCGCCCCTTTGAGGTCTCCGATTGGCCCTCGCTTTGGCCGATCCTTCACGCCACGTTCTCTAAAGGCGACACATACACTTACTCGTCGGACGCAAGCGAAGATGAAATCCGCACCGCTTGGACAAAGATTCCCAGAGCCACTTTTGTAGCCTGTGATGAGTCCGGACAGATTCTTGGTACTTACTACATCAAGCCAAATCAACCGGGCAATGGCTCGCATGTATGCAACTGCGGTTACGTCGTTTCGGAAAAGGCTCGCGGCAAGGGCGTAGCTTCTCTCATGTGCGAGCATTCGCAATCAACAGCCGTTGCTCTTGGCTTTCTAGCCATGCAGTTCAATTTTGTCGTTTCTACCAACAGTGGAGCTGTTCGCCTCTGGCAGAAACTCGGATACGACATTGTCGGCACTCTTCCGCGTGCCTTTCGTCACCCGCAGGCGGGTCTTGTCGATGCCTACGTCATGTATAAGTGGCTGGCAATCTAACAAGGCGTTGCACGCGACGCCGCTCGCCCTGCGGGCTCGCGGTTCCCTTGCTGCGCTCGGCGCGCGTGAACGCCGGCGTTAGCCAGCCTGTCGACCGGTTGCCACTTGATTTGAGGGAAGCCATGGGCAGGAACATCACAACCGCTGCGTGGTTCGGCTTGATATCCATGTCCCTGTGCCTGGTGGATCCAGCAGCAGCCCAGGTCGATCAGCAGCGTGCCGAAGCTTACTTTAAGGAAGCAGATGCCATTTGTCAGCGCGACGGCGGGCGACTCTGGGGGATCTCGTTGTGCGGGCCCATGGTGATAGCTGATGCGCGGACCCGAACGCTCGCGACAAGTCAAGCTCGCCCAATAGGGGAAGAGCCACGATCCATCGGGTTCGCGAAGGCGCCCATCGAGTGGGGTGGCGCGCCTTGGGCTGCCTACATCTGGGACTTCATAACTCCCCTATCGCCCCGGGCGCGAGGCGAGTTGATGATGCACGAGCTCTTCCATCGAATTCAGCCAGACCTCGGGCTGATTACCCCAGGCGCGCAGAATAGGCATTTGGACACAGTCGAGGGACGAGTCTGGTTGCGACTCGAGTGGCCGGCGCTGGCGCGGGCGCTCAGTCCGTCTGGTGAGGACCGCAAGCGCGCTGTGAGCGATGCGGCCGCCTTCCGATTGACGCGCCGGGCGGGATTTCCCAATGCCGCAGAGACTGAGCGCGTCGAAGAAATCCGGGAAGGCCTCGCCCAATACACCGCGACGGTCGTCACGGCAGCATCGCCTGCTGAGGCAGTCGGCACTGCTCTCGAGCAGCTGGCGGCAACGGAGAAGCAAGAGACGTTCGTGCAGACATTCGCGCCTACCTCGGGCGTGTTGTACGGAATTCTCCTCGATGTCTCGTCGGCCGATTGGAGGCGCCGGGTGCGTGCCGACTCGGATCTCGGACAGATGCTGATGGCTGCCTTGGATGCCGATGCAGCCCCGAATGCTGTCGAAGCCTCCACCCGGTACGGTGGCGCCGAACGGCGGGCTGCAGAGCAACGGCGGGATGATCAGCGGAGCTTTTTAGTGCTCGAGCTGCGACGACGCTTCGTCGATGGCCCCGTGTTTCTAGTGCCGTCAGGCGGGGGCGGAACGTTTGACGCGCGAGGAGCCACGCCCATTCCTGGAATCGGGACGGTGTACTTTTCCCGGTACAGCCTCAAGGGTGAATGGGGAGCTTGGAGGCGACCAACGGCGTCTTGATAAATGACGACGGGACGAAACGGGTGGCAGGCCCGGTCCGCGTTGAAGGCGCCACCCTCACTGGCGACGGCTGGAGGGTGACAGTTGCGCCAGGGTGGGGTCTGCGGTCTGGGCCTCGTGCCAGCGATTATCAGATCGTTCGCGAGTCACGGTAGAACAATCGCGGGAACCTGAAGGCGGCTGGCTAACACGGCGCTTCAGCCGGCGGCCGGAGACCTCGATTGTGGTGGTGCAGAGGCTCTCGTGTGAGTCCACGCTTGTGGCCGGCCGCGGCTGAGCGCCGGAGTTAGCGGGACTTGAGGTGCAATGAGCGTCGCGACCGGCATACTCGTTGCGCACGCGGTCACACTTACTCTAGCCTGGTAAAGACAGTTTACTGTATGGAGGTTGTCATGGGAACCCAAGCCGCGGTGAATCCATCGGAAGAGACGATCCGGATCGGGCCGCTCGGCATTCGCTTTCTCCTGACCGGCGACGACACCAACGGCAGCGTCTCCGTCTTCGAAGTGACCGTCCCGGCCGGGCAGAAGCTGGCCGCCCCAGCCCACAAGAACGACGCTTACGAGGAGACGCTCTACGGGATCGAGGGTGTGATGACCTGGACCATCGACGGCAAGGCCATCGAGGTCGGGCCGGGCCAAGCCGTGTGCATCCCGCGCGGCGCCGTCCATCGCTTCGACAACTTCGGCACGGAGGATGCGAAACAGCTGTCGATCGTCACTCCGGCGATCATGGGTCCGGCCTACTTTCGGGAAGCCAGCGAGGTCGTGAATGCCGCCGCGGGCGGGCCACCGGACGCGGCCAAGATGGTCGAGGTCTTCCGGCGACATGGGATGACGATTGCTGCACCGCCGCCGAGGCGTTAGCCGTCGAAAGGTTGTCTCCACGTGCGAGGGAGCCCGCTAACAACCGGCTGAAGCTGACGGCGCGCGGGAGGCCCACGGCGGATTCGAGGCGGCGTTCGCGCGCCGCAGCTTAGCCGGGGCGTTGGGCGGACGCGAGGTGCGCGGATGAGGAAGATTCTATGGCTCATTCCGTCGATATGTTGCCTCGTCGGGTGGTGGGGCTCAATCGTCGGTCCACGGAAGCTGGTCGCATTCGGCGTAGTCGGCTTCCTGGGTGGTGGCCTGCTGTCGTATTGGGCTGGTAAAGGTCCAAGGGTAGGCGCAGGCCTAGGGCGGAATTGGGTGATACTGACCGTGGCGCAGGTTGCGCTCGTCCTTGTTGCGATCGCATGCCTGATCGGCATGTTCGCGAGTTCCAGGGGCGGCGGCGTAGCGGATTCGCCAGCGCTTGAGGTGCGGGCCAAGTACGAGCTCATGAGCCATGGTCACAGAGCCGAAGTCTCGCGGACGCGTTACGTCATCGCGAGCGCGTCGTTCAGCACGGGATGGCATGCTTTGGCATTGCTCGCGAATGTCGGGGCTCTGAAGCGACGCTTTGCGAGTTAGCGCGCGCCGCCCAACGACGCGTTGCAGCGCATGAAGCGCGGGCATCCGAACTACGCTTACGTCCTTATAATGAAGTCGTCGTTTATCGCGCTTCAGCGCTGAACGCGGTGTTAGACGGCTGCGCGTATCGGCGCGCTCCTAGGCTCTTGGCAACGGAGATCGGGCTCGTGACGAAGCGTCGCAAAGTCATCGTCCAAATCGCGACCAGCGCGGACGGCTATATCGCGCGTTCCGACGGCGATCTCGAATGGCTGACGTCCCGCCCGGCACCAAAAGGTTTCTATGGCACGAACGCCTTCATGAGGTCGATTGACACGAAGGTGCTTGGCCGGAAGACCTAGGAGGTGAGCCTGCGAATGGGAGCGAAGTTCGACTCACAGGGTCGGAACATCGTTTTCTCCCGTCATCCGCCGCCAGCTGACGCCCCGTCAGGCGTGGAGTTCGTGAACGATGCAATCGGCCCATTCGTGAGCCGTCTTCGAGAGCAGCCTGGCAAGGATATCTGGTTGATGGGCGGTGGCGAGATCATCGCCTCGTTTCTTGATGCGCAGGCGATCGACGAGTTCGTCATCAGTGTGGCCCCCGTTTTCATTGGGGATGGCATCCCATTGATAGCGCGGCGTCGTCGTCACGTGCCCTTGGATTTGCACTCCATTGATCGCTTCGAGGATGGTCTGGTTCAACTGCATTACCGCGTTCAGAAGCAACCTTGATGACGCTGCATCCCACGCGAACGGAACGGTCTGTGGTTCTGGTGCCGTCTAACATTGCGTTGAAGCTGCCTTAGGCGGCGCCGACAAGTGACGCGCCGCGGCCACCGGAGGGTATCTTCCGGGGAATGACTCACGTCCGCGTTACGGTCATTACCGCTCACTGTGGCGCCCGGCGCGGGGCCAGACTATGATTGGCCGCTGCAGGGTGCCCATCCTCGGATGTGTCGCCGCCGCCCTCGCGGCGTGCGAGTCCCCTCTATCCCCTGCCGAGCTCCGTGCGCTGGCTCAGGCCGAGGCACAGTGGACCGCTCGGAGCTTCCAGGACTACGTGATCGAGGTGCGGCAGGCGTGCTTCTGCCCGCCGGAAGTCACACAATGGGCGCGAGTGGAGGTCATCGCCGGCGCCGTCAATCGTGTTGTCCTCTTGGACAGCGGTGCCGAAGTGCCCCCGGACCAACGCGGGCGGTTCCCCACTGTTGAGCAGATCTTCAATTACATCCGCTCGGCAAGGGACGACGATTGGCTGAAGGATGTAGTGGTAGAGTTTGACCGTGAGTTCGGATTCCCGACGTACGTCAGCTTCGTGCCCAAGCCGGCCATTCTCGATGCCGGGGGCGCCTATTACGTACGTCATGCCGGGCCCGTTTCCTGACAAGATCGATCGGGACGAGGCGCCGCCTAACAAGCACTCGAAGCTGGCCGGGCGCGCCCAAGTAGGGTAGAATTCCATTTGTGCGCCCGACGCCCCTTTCCCCCAACCCACCACGCCCCTGGAGCAGCTGATGATCCTCGGTCTGCGCACGGTCATCTATCATGTACCCGACCTGCAACGCGCCAAGGCGTGGTACAGCACGGCCTTCGGCGTTCAACCCTACTTCGACGAGCCGTTCTACGTCGGCTTCACCATTGGCGGCTACGAACTCGGGCTGGATCCAGACACGAAGGGAGTAGCTCCGGGCACGGGTGGAGCAGTAGCCTACTGGGGTGTGCCGGACGTCGACGTGGCGGTCCAGCACTTCACTCGAGCGGGCGCGACCGTCAAGGCGCCCGTTCAGGACGTCGGTGGCGACATTCGTGTGGCAACGGTCGCCGATCCGTTTGGCAACTTGGTGGGCCTAATTGAGAATCCTCACTTTGTCGCTGCCTAACGGGCGCTTGAAGCTGCCGGCGCCCGGATGTGGGACGCCATGCGTTGGTGTCCCGGCGAACTCCGTGCCACTGTCAATCCGCGGGGTGCCGACACGGGGTCGGCGCCGCAGGTTAAGCGCATCCCGTTAGGCAGCGCAGGCGAGTCTTAGGCCTAAACGAGGAAGGCCACATGGACCCTGCTGTGTTTCTTGTCGCACTCATAACAGTTGTGGGGACTGCTGCTGTCACGATTGTCAAGGTCGCTCGTCTGTGGGCTACTCGTCGAGAATCACCATCGCCCGACGTCACTGCGCGGCTTGAGGCACTTGAACGCGTTGTTCAGGGCCTCCAACAGGAGCAAGCAGAAACACAGGAGCGGCTCGATTTCGCAGAGCGTTTGCTCAGCAAGGCACGGGAAGAGCGGCAGATTGGCAGCTAGAGACAACTCCGCCGACTGCGCTGCCTAACAGGCGCTTGAAGCTGGCGGCGCCGGGTCTTGGGAGGAGTTGGATTGACTTGGGAGCTGCCGTCCTTGGCCTCGCCTTGGCGCTCTCGGGACTTGTGCTCCATTACGTTCACCCAAGCTCCACGCACAGCCACACGCCCGACCCAGCGTCAATGAGGGGCGACCAAGCGCCATGATGCACACGGTCAAGGTCATCGTCGGAGGCTTCGTTCTTCTCACTCTATGCCTCCTCATCGGGCGCTGGGTCGGTGATCCTACACCGGCGGTCGGACTCATTGGAGCCATCAAAGTGTTTATCCCGCTCTGGCTTGTCGCTGCGGGCATCAACATGTGGGTTGGGGTCTCTAAGGCCGGCTACTCGGTGGCCGAAGAAGCTCCTTTCTTCCTGGTGGTGTTTGCCGTTCCGAGCGCGGTGGCGCTACTCGTGTTGTGGAGGGTCACGCGTGGCTAGGGGCGATCGCGGCATGTCGTCGCCTAACACGCGCTTGACGGGCGGTGAGCGCTTTGAGGGAAGGGGAGTGTTGTGCCCTGGTGGGCACGAACTATCGTTCAACGACGGATGCGCCCGCGGGCTCGAGGCCCCACCGGAGGCTCCATGAACATTTTCCCGATCGCACCGGCGGAGAGCCGCTATCTGTGGTTTCTGATCCCGGTGATCGTCATCCTTCTCGGCGCCATGGTGCTGGTCGCTACGTCGGTACGTGGCGCTCACTCCTCGAGCTTTGAGATCCGCCCAGAGGGACTGCGATTACGGGGCGATCTCTACGGCCGACTCATCCCGAAGGCGCAGCTCCGACTGAACCTGGTCCGGCGCGTCGATCTGACGCGGGAACAGGACCTCCGACCGAAGTGGCGCCGGCTGGGAACGGGTCTGCCGGGCTATCAGGCGGGTTGGTTCCGTCTTCGGAACGGAGACAAGGCGCTGCTGTACCTTACTGATCGCACACGGGCCGTCTACGTGCCTACTACGGCGGGTTACGGTCTACTGCTCAGCCCCGCGGATCCGGACGGGTTTCTATCTCGCCTGCGTGCCGTCTTGGGCTCCTGAGGAAGGCGTAAGTGAGCAGGGAGTGCCGGGGGCACCCTACGGCCCCAGCGTGGGACTTGTTCTTGTTGCTCCCCGGCTTCCGGCCGCATAATTCAACCAGGCGACTACTCCCAGGAATGGCACTATGCGCGAGCGCGCCGCGTATCCCTACGAGACCCGTCTCAACATCCTCTATCCGGCTCTCGAAGTTGTCGAGATCCAGCCCTTGATCGACGCCTGCCAGTTCCAGTGGTACAACCAGACCCTCTGTAAGGTGAATGACTCTGTCGTCCGCCTTGGCGTGATGCAAGGCGAGTATCACTGGCATAAGCACGACGCCGACGACGAGTTTTTCTACGTCGTTGAGGGCCAGTTTATCATCGATCTCGAGGGGCGTTCGGTCACACTCGGCCCGCGACAGGGCTTCGTCGTACCGCACGGGGTCACGCATCGCACGCGCGCGCCCGTGCGCAGCGTGATTCTCATGGTGGAAACGGCGAGCATTGTGCCCACAGGTGATTGAGAGCGGGGCCGCCTAACAAGCGCTTGAGCTGACGGCCCGCGGCGGCCGCCTCTGGTGCGAGCGAAACAGCGACGCCGATTCGCCGAACGCCTCTCTCTGGACCCTATTAGAGATTCATCGTAAGCAGTTCGGAAAGATCATCGTCCGCGGTGTCAGCACGGCCGGCGCCGCCCGGCGGCAGGCGGACGATCATCTGGCGGCGCTGAGCGAAGGGTCATCGCACCCCACGGCCGAGAGCTCGCGCGGATGTCCTGGCTGGAGTTCGCCTTGAACCCATTTCCCGATCTGTTCGCCGCGCCCCCAGGCGGGGTGAGCGCCAAGGTGAAGGACGCGCTACTTAACAAACGGTTCACGGACCCCCAGATTGGCGTCGCGTACGATCGGCTTTGCATTCGCCGGCGATGACGTTCGGCTGGTTTGCGCGCATACGTTGCCCGCGTCGAACGCCTCTACCCGGGTCCTTCTGAAGTGCGGCTTCCGCCATACCGGTACCGTCCTTGACCCCGACGACGGGCCGGTCTGGCGCTGGGAGCGCGGCCCATAGGCCACGCCCGCGGCATGTCGTCTAATAGGCAGTGGGGGACAGGGGAAGGATCGTTGACCTCCATGTGGAGTCCTGTGACCAGAGAGGATTCGGCATGAGCGACCACGTTGCGTCGAATGGCTTTAGAACGTGCGTGACCGCGACGCTGTCGGTGAGGAACTGGGCCCGGGCGGTCGCGTTCTACAAGGCCGCCTTCGGCGCCAAGGAGTTGTATCGCGTCGAGGGCGGCGGCGTTGCCCAGCTGTCGGTGTCCGGCGCGGAGTTCTGGGTCGCCGAAGAGTCCCCGCAGAACCTCAACTTCAGCCCCGAGTCCTTGGGCGGCGGCTCGGTTCGGATGTTGCTCGTCGTCGAAGACCCTCTAGCGGTGTGCGAGCGGGCTGTCGCAGCGGGCGCGACG
>QHZK01000070.1 GCA_003224635.1 Acidobacteriota bacterium
ATCTTCCTGACAATACGAAGCCACTCTTGTAGCAGGTAAGAATCAAGTGGGAGCGCACGACAACTCGAACGTCCAGGCGCCGCCGAGCCTCAAGGTTTGCGTCGTCACCTTGGACGTGGGCACGTCCTCGGTCCGGACTCTGCTGTTTGACGAGCGGGGCCGGGAGGTCGATGGATTCGGCGCACACATTCCTTACGAAGTTCACACGACGGCGGACGGCGGCGTGGAAGTTGACGCCGACGAGCTTGCCGGGCTGGTGGTCGAGGGACTTTCAGAGATCCACGCACAAATGAAGGTGGCGAGGCTGCGCCCCTCCGCCGTAGCCTTCAGCGCTTTCTGGCACAACGTCCTCGGGGTCAGCGCGGACGGCCGCCCCACCACGCCGGTGCTGCACCCGTTTGACACGCGCAGCGCAGGCGCGGCGCGGAAGCTCGCGCAAAGGATCGACCCGCGCCGGGTACACGCGCGCACGGGTTGCGTCTTGCACGCGAGCTACGTCCCCGCCAAGCTGCTGTGGCTCTCGGAAAGCCGTCCCGAGGTCTTTCGAGCCACGCGGCGCTGGATGTCGTTTGGGGAATACTTCTTTCTGAAGCTCTTCGGAAAGGCGGTGGCTTCCACGTCCATGGTCTCAGGTTCAGGGCTCTGGAACCAGCGCCAAAACGATTATGACGCCGAAGTCCTGGGGGCGCTGCCGGTCGAGCCAGTTCAACTCTGTCCCGCAGATGAGATGGACCGGCCCGAGACAGAGTTACGCGCCGAGTACAAGTCCCGGTGGCCGGAATTTGCGGGCGCGCCCTGGTATCCGGCGCTCGGTGATGGGGCGTGTAACAACCTCGGCAGCGGCTGCCACGCTCCGGACCGCTTCGCGCTGATGGTGGGGACCAGCGGCGCCATGCGCGCGGTGCTTGAGGCGCCTCGCCCGGAGATTCCGGAGGGCCTGTGGTGTTATCGCGTCGACCGGAGCCGCTACATTCTGGGCGGCGCGCTATCGAACGGCGGCCTGGTGTTCCAGTGGATGAAGCGCAATCTGAGGCTGCCGCCGGATGAAGAGCCGGATGAAGAGATCGAGCAGAAGCTCGCCTCGATGTCGCCCGGCGCGCACGGCCTGACCGTCCTTCCCCTGTTTGCGGGCGAGCGTTCGACGAAGTGGCGGGCGGGCGCGCGCGCCGCGATCACCGGTCTCGCCGCGCACACCGGGCCTCTCGAGATCCTGCGGGCGGCTCTGGAATCGGTGGCGCTGCGGTTTCGCGACATCTATGACATCATGACCGGCAGCCTGGGCGCGCCGGGCGAGGTGGTGGCGTCCGGAGGCGCCCTCCTGCGCTCTCCCGCGTGGACGCAAATGATGGCCGACGCTCTGGGCCGGCCGGTAATCGCGTGTCTCGAAAACGAGGCTTCGGGCCGCGGCGCGGCGCTCCTGGCGCTCGAGCGCCTTCAAGTCATCCGGCACATGCGGGAGTTGCCAGCCCTGACGGGCAAGGTCTTCGAGCCGGTCGAGGCGCACCGTCGAGCCTACGAGGAGGAACTGGAACGGCAGCGTCGGCTCTACACCAAACTTTTTGAGGAGAACGGGAGCGACTGAAGTTCGTCACTCGAGACGGCTTCTGCGGTTATGGTAAGAGGCGCAGGGCCTTCAGGTTTGTGGTTTGTCGCCCGGGAAGACCGCGGACGTGAGCGTCCGCGCTCCCCTTGCTCCCGGATAATTCCCAAGAAAATAATTTGTCTCGTTTTTCCCATCCGTCTCCATAGCTTTGTCTCTGTGTGATAGAGTCAATTCGACTCCGTTGCGCCAGGTGGATCGAAAGAATGAGAGTAGAATTGGTCGAGCGAAGGGGGAGGCAGGCGTGTCGAATTACAGAGAAATCGGGGCGCGAAGAAATCGGCATTGCGGTTCCCAAGCGCCCGCAGCCGCCGATGTGTGAAGAAAGGCTTCAAAAAAGGGAATTTTCCAGGGGAACTAAGTTGCTATGTGTTTTAGAATCAATTACTTGACCTAAAACAGGCCGAAAAACAAAGCCAATTTCGGGTCACGCCGCCGATGGTCGAGAGAGTGAAGAACAAAGAGGGGCGCTGCAGAAACGAAGGCAGGATTATGAACACAGACGGCTTCAGGCCTCCTGGTCGACCATGCGGGGAATCGCTTCGCGCTGCGTTTCTCGCAGGAGGCTGGGGGACTTCGCGTCCGAGCTTCCAAGCGGGAGGCGCGTCTCCGCCACGAATTCCTGATAGTTACGGACGATTTCAGACGCGAGCGCGCGCCAGCGGGCTCGTTGGTTGGTCAGGTCATGCTGCCCGACCGGGAGCCAGTCACGAACTCTGTTCCACTTCGCATCAGGCGCCAAGCGGCCGCACGAAGTCGAGAGCGAAGGCAGAGAAAAGAGCAGCTCGCTGCCTGCGGCGTAGATCCAGAGCTGGGGGGACGCTTGCCGCAGGAGACGCGCCCAGCGAGGCCAATGACGCGAGCCAGGCCACCCGCACTTGCGCACGACGACGCGCCATCCGCGCCAGCGATCGCGAAGCGGTTCGCGCTCGAACCATCGCTCGATCAGCTCGAAGTTGCCCAGCCGGTGATCGGCGCCCGTGAGGCGCGCGAGCTCCCACCGCCAGAGCAGCCAGGCGTAGACCACCGCCGTGTCCCAATGGCTTCGCGTGGCGGTCGGGGGGTCTTCATCGGGCGAGAGCTTCCACCGCGTGCAGGCTTCGATGTGGCTGGCGAAGTCGAAAAGCGGGAACGGGTATTCGTCGACGGACCGGGCATTCCGGGCGAGCACCGAGAGGCGTTTGCTCCTCTCGCGGCAGGTGGGGGCGTAAGCGCCCGAAAACATCAGGAACGAGGCCGCCATGTCAAGATACAGCTTGATGGTCTGATAGTGAGCTTCAGTCGAGGGCGAAGCCCACTCGACCAATTGGTCCGCCACCGCAAGCTGCTTGACCATTCGTTTGGAGAGCAGATGCCAAGCGTCTTCCAGAGGGATGTCGCGGGGAGAAAAATCGGGGATCAAAGAGAGGATTGCTTCATCGCCCCAGATCACTTGCCCGCAGCTTCGAAGCTCGAAGGAGTCCATCGCGGGACGCAGGTTCCAAAGATGCGCAGGATGGAGGGCGTTCAGGCGGACCGGGCACGTCACGTTCTGGGCTTCGAGTAGGCCCTCGATCTCCTCCTCAAGATTTTTGAGAACCGCTCGGCCCGGCAGAGGGGAATTCCGCTGGAAGACCAAGAGAAATTCTGCGTCTCCCAGCGCGCTCCACCGGTCCTGCCCCTTGCCGACAAATGTGCCCTCATCCCGAGCCAAGCTGCCAGCCAACACCACGGCTTCGAGGATCTGACCAAAACGTTTCTCGCACTCCGTGGATGCCTCTTTGCAAATGACGGCTTTGAGCTGGGGAGGCGCGGGGTCTTTCGGCTGCCTCGACTCGGTTTCTACCGCACACCAGTTCCCGCTGAACACGATCGCCTCGCCTTTCAGCCTGTCTTAACCTGAACTTCTGTTCACGGTCTGTTCGCGCTGTAACAGGATCTTGCGGGCGCGGGGGATTGGACTGTCCTCGTCCAAGGCCCGGAGCTACCCGCAAGTCTCGGGGTAACCAAGAGGCTTACGGCGCTGAAACCCCTGACGAATTGCGGACATTAGATGCGATATCTCCGCGCTCTTCAGGAAGAAGCCGTCCGCACCGCACCTTGCGGCGGCCTGCCGGCAAGCCTCATCGCCGAGGTTCGAGACCATAATCACCCTCGCCCTGCCACCACCCTCCTTGAGTCGGCGGGTTGCTTCCAACCCGTCGACGCCAGGCATATCAAGGTCCATGAGGACCACATCGGGTTTGAGCCGCTCGGACAAGCTGACAGCCTGTTCGCCGTCCGTCGCTTCACCCACCACGTCTACGTCCGTATCTCTTGCCAGCAGCCTGCGGATGAAACTGCGATATACGTGGTCATCATCTGCGATCAAGACTTTCACTGCTATACCTCCGGCTTGACTTGCTTTGACTTAGCTGCCGAAAGTGCAACTTCCCTCGCCCCCAATGCGCTCTCCCAAGCGCCGCCAGCGGCTAAGATTAAGATACACACGAGCTTACTGAAAGCCCAAGACTTTGACAATCCGGTAAGTATGGTAAACAATAGTAAAGGGAATTGCCTAAGGGTACTGTGAGGTAATCACTTGACGCCGGCGCTCTTCCACTTCACCCGGGCTTTGCGCCCTCCCGGTTCGGTCTACAAGGGGCGTCCGTGTGCGCCCAAGTGGTTGAAACACAGGTACTTCTCAGGGCTGGACTATGCCCCTTCGAACCGCGTAACGGACGAGGCCGGCGGTCTCATGGATGCTCAGCTTCTCCATGATCCGCGTGCGGTGAGTCTCGGCGGTCTTGACGCTGATGTTCAGCAATCCGGCGACCTCTTTGGTGCTCTTCCCTTCGGCGATCAACTGTAGAACCTGGCGTTCCCTGGGGCTCAGAGGCTCGGGGCGGATATCAACCTTATCCTGGTAAGCCTGCACGACGGTTCGGGAGACCTCGGGGCTCAGGTACGTTCGGCCCCGGGAGGCCTCCCGTATGGCCTGAACCAAATCCTCCGCCGCGTGAGTCTTCATGACAAACCCCTTGGCGCCGGCGTGCAGGGCCTCGAGGATGTAATGGTTCTCGGCGTGCATCGTCAGGATGATGGGTTTCGTTTTGACTGAAACCCTTTGAATCTCGCGTGCGGCGTCGAGCCCGTTCAGAAGCGGCATGGCGAGGTCCAGCACCGCCACGTCGGGATGAAACTTCTCAGACATTTGTACGGCCTGCTGGCCATTTGAGGCCTCGGCGACCACGTCGAAGCCTTCCCGTTCCAGGAGAACCTTCAAACCTTCGCGAACGATTTGATGGTCGTCGGCAAGAAGCACTTGGATCGACATTTTATCTCTCCAGTGGGACCTTAATCTCCAAGTCGGTGCCCGAGCCTGGGCCCGTTCTTATCTCGAAGGTCCCGCCCAAGGCGTTGAGCCGTTCTCGCATCCCGATAAGGCCGAGCCCTTGCTCGTCAGACCGAGAGGGTAAACCGGAGGAATCAAATCCCACCCCGTTGTCGCGTACGGAACAGATGACCTGCCCATCGGTGCGCTCGATCCGTATTTTCACCTCGGTGGCCTTGGCGTGTTTTGTCACGTTGTGGAGGCCTTCCTGGACGATCCTGTAGAGCGCGGTTTCAACGGGAGCCGGCAGGCGCTCGCCCTTGAACGCCTCGACCGTAATGTGCTGCTTGGTCCGTTTTGAGACCCCTTCGGCCAGGAATTCGAGTGCGGGCACAATCCCCAGGTCATCCAGGATCGTGGGCCGGAGCTCGTGCGAGAGGTGCCGCAACTGCTCTTCGATCTGGTCTAGCAGTTTTCT
This sequence comes from Acidobacteriota bacterium, assembly GCA_003224635.1. Taxonomy (GTDB): domain Bacteria; phylum Acidobacteriota; class Terriglobia; order UBA7540; family UBA7540; genus QHZK01. The sequence continues at coordinate 5,371 of QHZK01000070.1, forward strand.
CACACCCTGAAGACGCTCTCGCGCGGAGGGCGGAAGGCCCCGAGCCAAGTCCTCGAGCGAGATGTGGACCGCAGCCAGGAGTTGGCCGGCTTCATCGTGGAGCGCATGCGCAATGCGTTTGTTTTCTTCCTCGAGGATCTCATTCAACCGACTTAGCGCAAGGTTGGCCTCCATGAATGCGCGGTGGGTCATCTCAAAGGGAGACAGGCTCTCAGCCAGAAACTCTCCAGCCTTCGCTACCAGTTGAATGTTCTCTTCGCGCGTCGCCGACCGCCTCAAGAGCGCCGCCAGTACCCGATGGTGGATGGCCACCATATCCAGGATGGCAAGCTTCTCGGAGAGAGCGCGACGGCCGACCTCGTAGGCCTGCTCGAGCGCGGCCTCGCCCCCGCGCGCTACGTAGTCCCCCAGTGCTCCAGCGTACTCCATGTCCAGCTCATCGAGGATGGATTTCGTTGCCATTGTTCACAAAACGCGCGACCACAACCAGTGCGTCGTCCGTTCCCCGCTTATACCGCGCCAGGATCCGGTCGGCAATGCTTTGGGGAGGCTCGTCCAAATCCGCATAGTCGCCAAATCCGCTGCGAACACCGTCCGTAGCCAGGATCAGCACGTCGCCCCGCGCCACAGGCAGAACCGGGGCGTAGAGGGTCGGCAGCTCGGCGCCCACGACGCCGGGGCGTAGCAGCAGGCTCTCTCCCCTCGGAAGCATAGCCTGTCGGTGCAGCAGAACGCCTGCCACGTTGCCCACGCTGATCCAGCTCATTGTACTATGGCGGGCGTTGAATGAGGCCAAGCTCATCACCGCGCCCCGCGTCGAGCGCAGTCTCGCGTGACATCGATAGACCAGCGAGGTCAGGGACTCCTCGGGATGGCCCTCCAGGACCTCGATCGCAGCGCGCGCCGCTGCGGCCGCGTGCTGCCCGTGTCCTAGCCCGTCCACGGCCCCCATCAGCCACCCGTCGTCGAAGTTCTTGACCACGCACAAGTCCCCGCATAGGGTCTGACCCGGGAGTGTGAATTCGGCGGCGCCCCATTCAATCGCGGCCCGTTCTATCTTTTCCATTTCTTCACCGTCACGGTCGTTCCTTGACCAACCTGGGAGTCGATCTCAAAATCGTCTACCAGGCGCTTGACACCGGGGAGACCGAGGCCCAAACTTTTCGAGGTCGAAAAGCCCGCCTGAAGGGCCCGGGGAATATCCGGAATACCGGGCCCCTGGTCACGGGCGGTTACGATGACCCCTTGCCTTTCCCCATGGTTGGTAAGTTTCACCATGATTTCCCCACGCCCGGCGTACAGAACGATGTTTCGCGCCAGCTCGGAAATCGTCGTGGCAATGAGGGTGATCTCAGTCGAGGAGAAGCCCAGCCTCCCGGCCAACTCGCGCCCCTTCTGGCGGGCCTGGACGATGTCGCGATCGCCCAGAATGGCGACAGATATCTCCTCCGGTTTGGGCTCCTGGCTGGTGGCGGGCGCGGGAGTGGCGCGAAAGGTCGAGTCCATGGCTTACCATTTATCGCCTAGACGTCGTGGCCGCCTTGGAGGTGATCTTGGACTTCCGATCTAACAAAGCAATGCCTTCCTCCAGGTCGAGCGCCGTGGCGATGCCCTCGAGCCTCATGCCAAGTTGCACCAGGGTGAAGGCCACCTCGGGCTGAATGCCGACAATGACTGTGTCGGCCCCGCGCAAGCGGATCATTTGCGCGATGTCGCGGAAGGTGCGCGTGGCAAACGAGTCCATCACGTCGAGCGCAGTGACGTCCACGATGACGCCACGTGAGCGCACCTGTCCTACCTTCTGCACGATAGCATCGCGCAATTGTAACAGGTCTTCGTCACTGAGAGCGGACTGAACAGTCGCAATCAGGTAGGGCCCTTGCTTCAGGATGGGGACTTCCACATTATTTTCTCATTCCGGTCATCGCCGACGAGCGGTGAACCGATTTGGCCGGTAAGCTTCCGGAGGTCAAAGTCGGAACCAGTCCGCGCCAGACTAGACTTCGACCGATCCGGTGCCAGTCTCCCCCATGAGGACAACTTTGTAGCCCAAGGCGCGCTCGGCTTCCTCGATCCCCCCTTGCAGGTCCCCCACCGTGTGCATCTTACCCAGGTCGACGCCGATGGTGACCAGCGTCTGGGCGATTTCGGATGACAGGCCTGTGATGATGACTGTGGCGCCCAGCAAACGGGCCGCTTCCACGGTCTGCACCAGGTGGTTGGCCACGGTCTCGTCCATCACCGGCACGCCCGTGATGTCGATGACGACCACCTTGGCGCGGTTCGTTCGGATGCCCCGGAGCAACTGCTCCGTGAGCTGGCGAGCGCGCTGCGGATCGATCACGCCGATGATCGGCAGGATCAGCAAGCGCTCGCGCACCTGGAGCACCGGCGTCGAGAGGACGCGAATGGCCTCCTGCTGCTCGCGGATGACGCGCTCGCGCTCCTGGACGAATCCCACGGCCACCGTGATAGTGATCCGGTCGGCGGCGGGCTCGTAAGCGTCCAGGATGCGATTGAGCAGCGCCGAGTCAGCCTGGTATTTGGCGAACAGGGACCGGGCGAGCACGTCGCGGAGCAGCAGAACGATTCCTATGACCTCATGGGTCTCGACGCCTCGCGGGATGATGCGCTCCGACAAGTTGCGCGCGTACGCTTGCAGCGCCTCGAACGTGCCGGTCTCGAGCGCTTCCACATAGTTGTCATACACAGAAGTTGCTTCGGCGAAGATTTCCTCCGTACTCATCGCCGTCAGCAGCTTCGCTTCCATGATGCGCCGCGCCCACTCCTCCCGCAACTGCGTGCGGCTCTGCCGGAGGTGCGAAACCAACTCGCGCAGCAACTCGGCGGTGGGCTGGTAAACCGCCTCAGACGTGTTGGTTGGCGTTTTGACCACAGTTCCTCCTTCCAATCCCCCAACCACTCCTCAAATTGCGCGGAAGCAACTCGCCCAATTGTACGAGGATCGTAGCACGAGTAGTATAGGGTTAAATCCCGATGCCTGCATAGGGACTTTCACTGAGAACGCCGGTCGTGAGTCTTCGCACCAGCGGCCTGTCTTTCTCCTATTTCATCCGTAAATGACCTGAGGCAACTGTAGGGGAGCGGTAGGGCGTCTAATAAACCCTTTGCCGGATTGCCAGCGCCTCGCTGTTGTCAGTAAATTAGTTGTGGCGAAATCCAGGCTGCCACTGATCGGGCCGTGGCCAGCGGAGCGTCGACGCCTCCGGGCCTCTCAGGTTTCGCGCCGAGCCGGATAGGTTTGCCGGCTCGGTTGAAAAGGAGCAAGATTGTCTCCACACGCGCGCCGCACCCCAGAGCATAGCAGAGAGCCGGGCGCTACGCAGCAGGGGACAGGGGCTGATCTCATCGGACGCCAGCCGCAGGAGGCTCTTCGGCAAAGCGAGGAGCGCTTTCGCCTGCTCGTGGAAAGCGTCACAGAATACGCGATTTTCGAGCTGGATACTGAAGGCCGCATACTTACTTGGAATGCGGGCGCCCAAAGGATCAACGGTTATCGGGCGGAAGAGATCATCGGAAAGCACTTCTCCATTTTCTACCTTCCCGAAGACGTTCGACAGGGCAGGCCCCAGCGTGGATTGGAGGAGGCGGCCGCGCGAGGCCGCTATAAAGACGAAGGCTGGTGCGTCAGAAAGGACGGGTCGCGGTTTTGGGCCGAGGTGGTGATTGCGCCAGTGCGGGACAAGGCCGGGAACCTGCTCGGTTTTGCGAAAGTCACGCGTGACCTGACCGATCGCAAGCGGAGCGAGGAAGAAATTGCCAGGGCTGAAGAACAGTTGAAAGCGCTGGTTGAGGAACGCACCGCCGAACTCGCCAAGGCGAACGAGAAGCTGCAGGCTGAGATCCATATGCCGCGCCGCTTCGACGAGCTTGTGCTGCTCCAGTTGGTGCTGGACCGCAGCCCCGTCGGCTGCGTGATGAATGACACGGATTTCCGCGTTATTTACTGGAACCCTGCTGCCGAGCAGATATTCGGGTTTAGCCAGGAAGAAGCGCTGGGGAAGCTGCCCTATGAGACGTTTGTGCCGCCCAGGGCCAAGGCGTACGTGGAGAGCGTCCGCGAGCGGACAGCCAGTGGAGATACGGGAGCCAACGGCGCAAGCGAGTGCGTGACCAAAGACGGCCGCACCATCTTCTGCGAGTGGTACAACACGCCGCTCAAGGACAGCGCGGGGACGTTCATCGGATATCTATCCGTGCTGCAGGACGTAACGGAACGGAAGCGGTCGGAAGAGCAATCCAGAGCTACTTCCGAGCAGTTGCGCGCCCTCGCGGCGCGCCTGCAGAGCGTTCGCGAGGACGAAAGAACGTATGTAGCGCGCGAGATCCACGACGAGCTGGGCCAGGCCTGCACCGCTCTGAAAATGGACCTTGCTCTGCTGGTCCAGCAGTTGCCCAAGAGTAGGAGGCGGCCCCACGAGCGCGCACGATCCATGTTCAAGTTGATCGACGACATGATCCACTCCTTGCGAAGGATTGCTTCGGAGCTGAGGCCGAGCACCCTCGACGACCTGGGCCTGCTGGCGGCCATCGAATTGCAGGCGCAGGAATTCGAGAATCGCTCGGGCATCAAGTGCCACCTCGCCTTACCCCAGACTGAAATCGCTTTGGACTCCCATCGTTCCACGGCGATTTTCCGCATCTTTCAGGAGACCCTGACCAACGTCGCTCGCCACGCCAATGCAACTCGCGTCAACGTGCGTCTGGTGGGAGACGCCGAGAGTGTCACTCTCGAAGTCACCGACAACGGAAAAGGAATTGACGAAATCCGGGCTTCGGCTCACAATTCCCTCGGACTCCTGGGCATGCGCGAACGGGCGCTGCTGCTGGGGGGAGAGTTCAGTATCAGGGGCTCGCCGGGGCAGGGGACCGCCGTCACCGTGCGCGTTCCTGTGGCGGACCGCCAGAGGACCGGTGAGCCGCGGAGTCCATCAAGTGCGGGATGAGTCTTAGCCCGGGCCGGTCACTAGCCTACCAGACTGGAATGAGGCTGTGTGAATAAGATTCTCATCGCTGACGATCACCCCGTGGTTCGAGCGGGGCTTAAGGAGCTTCTGTCGGGCGCGTTCGGCAAGATAGCGTTCGCCGAAGCGAAGACGGCGCAGGAGGCGCTCGAGATGGCCTCGAAAGAAGAGTGGTCGCTCGCCATCCTGGACGTTAGTATGCCCGGCCGCAGCGGAATCGATATCCTGAGCGACCTCAAAAGGGTTCAACCGAAGCTTCCCGTCCTCGTGCTGAGCATGCACCCCGAGGAGCAGTTTGCCAGGCGCGCGCTGAAGGCGGGCGCTTCGGCGTATATGACGAAAGAGACCGTCCCCGAAGAACTGGTGAAGGCCGTGCGCAAGGTCCTGGCGGGCGGCCGATATGTGAGCGCCTCCTTGGCGGAGAAGCTCGCCTCCGACCTCCGCCAGGAGCCCGACAGGGCGCCGCACGAAATCCTCTCCGATCGCGAGTTCCAAATTTTGCAGATGATCGCCTCCGGCAAGACGGTTACGAATATCGCCGAAGAACTGGCCCTGAGCGTCAAAACGGTCAGCACTTATCGGGCGCGCATGCTCGAAAAGACAGGAATGCAGAACAACGCCGAGCTCATCCGCTACGCGATCGAAAATCACCTGGTGGGTTGAAACGCGCCGAGTCGTAGGGCGGCGGCGAACCGGTGGCAGGCTCCACATCTCGCCGCCTGACGTTCGGTGAGTGGCTCGCTTGATCGTGGCGTTTTTGCTTTGCGTACAGAAAGTCTTGATAGAAAAGTCTCGATTGCCTGTCGGACGATAACTTACCCTCGGCGTCCCAAAGTCCTACGAAAAGATCAGAATTCCGCCTCTTGAGTCTGGTTCGAAACAGCGTAATCTCTGAGGGATGCGCCCTGCGATCCGGAGGAAGAAAGTGAAAGTCTTCATTGCCGATGACTCACTCAAGGTGGTCGAGCGCTTGACGGATTTGCTCGAGCAGATCGGCTGGTTGAAGCTGATCGGCCGCGCGACCTACGGTCCAGAGGCGGTAGAGTCCATTCAAGAATTGAACCCCGATGTCGTGATTTTGGACGTCCGGATGCCTTATGGCAACGGGATCGACGTGCTCAAGGCCATAAAGATCACGCGGCCGGGGACCAAAGTCATTATCTTCACCAACTTTCCCTATGCCCAGTATCGAAAGAAATGCCTCGATGCCGGCGCGGATTTCTTTCTCGACAAGTCGAGTGAGTTCAACCAAATTCCTGGGATTATCCTCAACCTCTTCCAGACCCGCTCCTGACCGACCCTGCTCAGGCTTCTTCATCGGAAATATCGGAAATGCAATTATCAACAGGATCGCGAGGATTCCAGGGGGGATGGGTGGGAGATGTGTTGTTTATTGAGTACTCTACATCAAGCGTTATGTAGACATTGAGTATTGTACATAAAGTAGGACAAACCCAGACAATGTACTGCCGCAAGGTCTGACGCCAAAATCATATTCTCGCTGGCAGACTGGCGGCCGCAAGTCATTTAACCTGGAGCGCGTTGGGTCGTTAAAGCAGGTGGGCCTGAGGAGAGCACCAAAGGAGAGTCGATGAACGCCACTACAGTTCAACCCCAACCGTCCGACACTTCGATTTAACTCACCGACAGGTCGAGGCCCGGTTCAACTATAAGCACACCAGCACAGCGGATCCCGGGCAATCAAGAAAATATCATTAGAGGGCGCTTCGTCCCGGAAGGCTGAGCCAACCGCGCGGAAGCGTCCTAACTCGTGTGCGGCCGCTCGGTGCCGACGACGGGGGTTCTGAAATGCAAAATGAAATTGTTCGTTTCGGGGAGTTCGACGCTAACCTGACGACCGGAGAACTGTACTTCCGAGGCATTCGCCGCTCCATGGAGTACAGGGCGTTTCAACTTTTCTCGCTCCTCGTTCGCCAGCCCGGAGAGCTGGTGACGAATGGAGAAATTGAGAGATTCATTTGGCCGGACGAGCAAGCGATTTATGACGAGCCGTCCATGAAGAGAAGGATCATATCGGCGGCGTTTGGCCTGAGAAGCGCTCTTGGAGGCTTGTTCAAGTGGTTCGAGCGGGTACCGAGGCGCGGGTACCGGTGGATCGGGCGAGTCCAAACGCGGGAAAGTTGGAGGAGTCAGGAGTTTTGTCCGTATTGCGGGGCGGCAGTGAACCCGGAACCAAAGGAGAAGGGATGCGAGAAGAGCTTGGTTGCTGTTGCCGGCGGGGCTCGTCGCGCCCGTCGCAACAATGACGGGTATCTTGCCTTCGCCGCAGAAGCCGCCACCGTCGCGCAAGCCGACGAACGCCTTGTTCGTGGCGCCGCACTGGGTGGGTCCGCAAAGTTAGGCGGGGGACCCGTGTCAAAAACCGTGCCCTCCCCGCGTGCCCACAGGCTCTGAATCCTGTCCTCCGCCAAGCCGTTCTGAAGCGGCTTCCGTGGCTCGGCCACATCTCCCCACGGATGAATAGGGCTCGGCCCGGAACAGCGCCCCCTGGCCACGTCTCCTCTGGGTACAGCATCCTGGCCATCCTGGCCAGACACTGCGGGGCCAATCAATCCAGCTAAAATACGGTCCCACCCAGGCTGACGTTCAGCGGGCTGCCCCGCCGTCGCTGACCGTCAACGTCGCGGTGCTCGCCCCTGTCGGCGCACATCTCGAGCTAAACGTCCCAGTATTACCACTTACCATAGCACTGTCGGGCCATTGTGCAACCGGAGGCGCGCGTGCTAAGTGGTATAATCGCGATTGCTCAACCCGAAGCCTTGAAGGAGCCGGAACCACCGTTGACCAAGGCAACGTAGGGGGATGG